>NZ_JCAALU010000022.1:0-122993 GCF_059609455.1 Paenibacillus liaoningensis | reverse complement strand
TTCGGGGTGGAAGCGCAGCAATGCGTGCAGCTGACGAATACTAATCGGTCGAGGGCTTATCCTAATAACACGCTAAAGTTTCAGACTTTGTCTTTCGCATCCAGTTTTCAGGGTAGCAATACCTTGTAAGTAACGTTTTATATTCCCTGATAGCTCAGTTGGTAGAGCACTCGACTGTTAATCGAGTTGTCACAGGTTCGAGTCCTGTTCGGGGAGCCATTATAGAGAGGTGTCCGAGTGGTCGAAGGAGCACGATTGGAAATCGTGTAGGCTCTAACCGGGTCTCGAGGGTTCGAATCCCTTCCTCTCTGCCATATTTACTTAAAGTATGTTGGTAGAATTTTAACATGGCCCGTTGGTCAAGTGGTTAAGACACCTCCCTTTCACGGAGGTAACAGGGGTTCGAGTCCCCTACGGGTCACCAAAAAAACTTTTAAAAAACACTTGCAAAATGCTCGAAAAAATGGTAAGATATAAAAGTCGCTTAATCAACACGGAGGCTTAGCTCAGCTGGGAGAGCATCTGCCTTACAAGCAGAGGGTCGGGGGTTCGATCCCCTCAGCCTCCACCATATTGCTTTTACGATGACGCGGGGTGGAGCAGCCCGGTAGCTCGTCGGGCTCATAACCCGAAGGCCGCAGGTTCAAATCCTGCCCCCGCAACCAAACTTTACCTTCGGAATGATCCGAGAATATGATGTGGAGCTGTGGTGTAGAGGCCTAACATGCCTGCCTGTCACGCAGGAGACCGCGAGTTCGAATCTCGTCAGCTCCGCCATTTAAAACATCTGGCTCGGTAGCTCAGTCGGTAGAGCAGAGGACTGAAAATCCTCGTGTCGGCGGTTCGATTCCGTCCCGAGCCACCATTAAGATGATTGGTAAACAAAAGTTTGTACCATGCCGTTGTAGCTCAATTGGTAGAGCAACTGACTTGTAATCAGTAGGTTGGGGGTTCAAGTCCTCTCGACGGCACCATTCATGGAGGATTAGCGAAGTGGCTAAACGCGGCAGACTGTAAATCTGTTCCTTCGGGTTCGGTGGTTCGAATCCATCATCCTCCACCAGTTTACCTTAGGGGCATAGTTTAAGGGTAGAACAACGGTCTCCAAAACCGTTGGTGTGGGTTCAATTCCTGCTGCCCCTGCCAATCAAAACTGAACAATATAATATGGCGGTCGTGGCGAAGTGGTTAACGCATCGGTTTGTGGATCCGACATTCGGGGGTTCAATTCCCCTCGTCCGCCCCATTATTGTTCAAACTAAAAAATACTTAATTGTTGGGGATTAGCCAAGCGGTAAGGCAACGGACTTTGACTCCGTCATTCTCAGGTTCGATCCCTGAATCCCCAGCCATTCTTTTGCGGACGTGGCTCAGTGGTAGAGCATCGCCTTGCCAAGGCGAGGGTCGCGAGTTCGAATCTCGTCGTCCGCTCCATCTTTATGGCGCCATAGCCAAGTGGTAAGGCAGAGCTCTGCAAAAGCTCTACCCCCAGTTCGAGTCTGGGTGGCGCCTCCACAATTTCATAGTGTGTGCCCTTAGCTCAGCTGGATAGAGCGTTTGACTACGAATCAAAAGGCCAGGAGTTCGAATCTCTTAGGGCACGCCATTATTCTTTAAAACGCCGGCGTGGCGGAATGGCAGACGCGCGCGACTCAAAATCGTGAGGGAAACCGTGGAGGTTCGAGTCCTCTCGCCGGCATATAAGAAACGAAGGTTTTACGGTGATTTAAACGCTGATTGCGCGCATGTGCAGTCGGCGTTTTTGCGTTTAGTAATGCGCGATAATAAAGCGCGGTGATATGACGCAACGCACACGACTTTAATCGTATTTATCGTAGACTCCAGCGTATCCCTCGACGAATATCGCGACGGAGGAATTACGAAATGGCTAGACGAAAGAACGCGTTAGATCAAACGGACTTGCTGCCGAATCATGCGCCTATATACGCGGTGGACGACTGGGACAGCGCCGTCGATTTATTTTTACGCGACGGGAAGATACGTAATATCAGTAAGCATACAATCGGGTTTTACCGCCAGGAACTCGGCAAATTTAAACGGATACTCGACGAACAAAAAGTGTCTACCGATCCGAATAAGGTTACGGAGGAGATAATTAAAACGAACGTAATCCTATACCTCCTTGACGAAGAGCAGAAAGCGACGTCGATTAACTGTGTGCTGAGAGCTATTCGGACCCTTTTTAATTTCCTTGTGAAAGAAAGCTATCTGCTACGTTCGCCGATGGCATGCGTAAAGTTGCTGAATCAAAAGAATACAATTATTAAGACGTTTTCAATCGAACAAATACACCGTCTCTTTGCGCAGCCAGACCAGAAGACCTTCGTCGGTGTACGCGACCTTACGGTGATGATGTTGTTTTTGGAGACGGGGATACGCTTAAGGGAATTAGAGGACTTAGTGTTGAGTGATATCCGCTGGAAAGACGGCACCATACTAGTAAACGGTAAAAATAACAAGTAGCGGCTTGTACCTATTCAAGCGCTGATGAAGAAACAACTTTCGAAGTACGTAGCGCTACGAGGCCAACTTGAGCATGATTCACTCTTTGTTACAATAGACAACACTCCGGTAACAAGGCGGCAGGTGCAGGAACAAGTCGCATTCTACGGACGCAGAGCGGGCCTTACAGACGTTCGATGTAGCCCACACACAATTCCCGTCACACTTTTGCGAAGATGAGCGTACAGAACGGAGCAGACGTGTTTGCGCTTCAAGCTGTGTTGGGACATGCTACCCTTGATCAAGTACGTACCTATGTTAATTTATTCAGCCGTGAGGTGCATGATAAACACCGTAAATTCAGTCCGATCGAGAAAATGTTTTAATTGGAAAAGCTACGTCCTGCGATAATATACGTATTACCTAAAAAGGAAATCGCAGGGGGACTATTATGCTTGGAGCGTTATTTTTCGCATCAATTATTGTAGGTGTTATTTTTGCAGTCGCATTCATCTTTCCAAAAATCATACCGAAATACACGCGCTGGCAAAAAGGGTTTATCGTATTTGTTTGTATGTTTGTATTTGTGATATCTTACGGAAATTTAAACGAAGGTAGTAAGCCGGAGGTTGTTTCTAAATCAACCGCACCGGTCTACCAGCAACGGCATACGCCCGAAAGTCCCAGCCCTAGCTCGCAGTCTATAATGTTCGCGTCACCGAGTGAAGCGACCGCATCTAGCACGCCAGCTCCTACGCCTAAGCTGCCGAGTGTCGGCGAAAAAGCAACGGTAGGTAAATTCGACGTAACGGTTAGCGGTCTGAAGACGGCGTCTGAATTTGGCGGAGAATCAACGGAGGATCAGTTCGTTATTATAACTGTATCAATTACTAACAACGACAGCGACCCGCGCGACATTAGCGCAAGTATGTTCCAACTATCGGATGCTGACGGTAAGACCTACGGGACGTATGACGGCGTCTTCTACATACGTAAAGGCGAAACGGAAGACCTCGTATACGAAACGGTAAATCCAGGCCTCACACGTAAGCGCGCGGTAGTGTTTGAAACTCCGAAAGACGTAAGTGGTCTGCGCCTCTCTATTGCGGACGGGGTAGCGCTCAAAGCAACGACAACGATCGACTGTTCGCTCCAATAACAAATACAAAACAGCGGTCATTCCTTACGGGGAGTGGCCGCTTATTTTTTTTTATTTTACGGAAAGTGTGCGAAAGTGAATCGGCGAACGACTACGTAGGTATAAGACGAAATAACGAAGGAGGTAGCTGCGGTATGCCTAATACGCAGAAAGAGGCGCTATTCCAGTTAATCGATGAAATGATCGACGCGGATATAGACGTTACGAAAATTCGGCAGCATTATACGGAGTTGAAATACGATGCTATCCGGAAAAGGTTCGTACGTACATTCGGAAGCTATCGACAAGGGCTTGTTGAATATGGAATTTACGCTCCTAACGGCGTTCCTACGGAATTAGAGTTAGCGCGATGCTATGAAATTACGGATAACTACAACGTCGTAACAAATAAACATCAGGCGGCGTTTATACGCGATTTGTACGCTTTATCTGAAACGGAATTCGCCCGAATTAGTAGATCGGTTGAAGATGCACTATGGACTGATGCAATTGATGAGATGTATCGCGATCGCTTTCCGTTCGATGGAATTTCCGCTGAAGGATTAGCGCAGCAATTCCCGCATTTACGTTACCACATTATAAGGAAGTACGGAACATTCAAGCAGCTATTATCCGCGTACAATACGCCGTACGACCGATTCGTTAGCCGGGGACATAGCGGTAAAGCTGCACGAATGGGACTCAACTTCGAGCGGAAGCTATTCGCAGTCCTGGTAGCTATATATGGACGCGAAGCCGTAAACGAAGACTTTCGCCTTAACGGATGCTTGCCGGACTTCGTAGTTAACGGACGAGTATGGGTTGATGCGAAGCTAAGTCGCGAAACAATACGTGACAAGCGTTGCAATACGATCGAGAAATATCGCACACATACGGACTCGCTGCGCATTTATTACGCGAGGGGATCGTTAGAACCGCTTAATGTCTCCGGAGTTCCCGTTCGCCACGTATCTGTACTCTACCCGCTACTTAAACGTGCAGGCAGACGTGACTTAATCGACGGTATGGAGGCGTTCGTAGAGCGCGCACAAGTGGAGTCACTCTATTGGCGCGCCTCATAATCGTTTGCACTATTTGTATACTACGTAATTCCCAGTTCTGACCTTTCGCCTTCCATCACCGCCAAAATCACGCCATATACTTTTCACCGTAGTTTTACCGTGGACTTAGCCGTCCTAACTACGCGAGGCTCCGCTAACACCAATGGACGCTCCGGACGCCTAAATCGCCGTGAAAACACGGTGAAAATGTAGGTGCGCAATTAGCGGCGACAGGACGGTGAGGAATCGGAGGGCGCGGCGGACCATTTGCGGCTCTTATCTCTTATGTTTTAAGCCCACGCGTCCTTCTATATGTTATATCATCCCGTATTCGGATGTCTTTTTATCCGGATGCGGAACGAACTTAATAGGCTTTGTTGTTGCCAGTGTGGAGTACAGGCACTCTCTTGAAGCGAAATTTCCAGCCCAAATTCAGGACGTAAAGACGGCTATCCGATATCTGAAAGCAAATCATGAAAAATATAAGGTTGATATTGAAAGAGTTGCTGTATGGGGAGATTCTTCAGGAGGACTTCTGGCCTCTATGGTTGGTGTCAGTGAAGGTGTAAAGGAATTTGAAACGGATTTTTATCAAGACCAGACCAGTGAGGTAAAGGCTGTGGTCAACTTTTATGGTGCTTCTGATATGTTGCAGATGAGCAAGTATCCCAGCAATACAGACCATGACGCGCCGGAATCGCCTGCATCTACACTTATCGGCGCTCCAATCCAGGAAAATAAGGAAAAAGCTCGATTGACCAATCCTATCATTTATATTTCTAAGGATAAGATGTTACCTCCATTTTTGATTATGCATGGCGACAAGGACGATACGGTACCCTTTAACCAAAGTGTTTTGATCTATGAGGCGTTAAAGGAGACACAACACGACGTAACTTTTTATAAAGTAAAGGGCGCCGGACACGGTAGAGGCTTTTGGACAAAACAAATCCTGGATATTGTTTATAACTTTTTAAGAGCTCACATATAATATCTCTCATGCCCCGAGACTGAATCATGACCTGGAGCATGCATGGCCCTTCATAGTATCAGTTGCCCATGGCAAGGCAGTTAGCTTGGCTTCATGGGGAACTGGTATTGATTTGACGATTTATTATTTTAATGGTAATCTGTAGACACAAAAAACCAAAAAACTCGTCTGCAAATAGTTTCACTATAAGTGGCAAAAGCAATTGGGCGTGTGCGGCAGGTTGCCTATTTTTTTGTATAGTTTTTTGGTTTTTTGTGTATTTTATAACCTATAAAAGCAAAGGAGCTGTTTGAAGATGAAAGATACAATAAGCAAAGCTATGTCACTGGCAATGGGGATCGCTGTTACCGGCAAGGAGCAGGTGGAAAAAACGATTGATGAATTGGTGCAGAAAGGACAGGTTAGTAAAGAAGAATCCAAAACCTTAACCCATACACTTGTTCAAAAAGGAGAAGAGCTGCGTGAGCAAATTGAAGCCATGGCGCAGGAACGAGTAAGAGCTATTTTAAGTGAAGGGAAAATAGCTACCCGCGAGGATATCGAGCGAATTGAAAAACGGCTGGATGCACTTGAGCAGAAAGAGCAAAGCGCGGATTGACAGGAGGCTACACGATTGCAGCATGGAAAAAGGATTAGGCAGTTACAGCGTTATCGGACAATTGTTACTGCGATAGCACGAAACGGGCTGGGATACGTATCAGATGGTATCGGAGCCAGGGATAGATTGAGGTTTATACGAAAACCGGAGCAGGAAGAGATACAAACTAGAAGTGTTGGCGAACGCATTCGGACATTGCTGGAGGAATTAGGTCCAACCTTTGTTAAGCTGGGGCAAATTGCAAGCACGCGGCCAGATTTAATTCCGGCAAATATTTTGGTTGAATTGGAACGTTTGCAGGACCATGTGTCTGCATTTCCATATGAGGAAGTAACCCAAATTATTGAAGCGGAGCTTGGTGATACGATTGAAAATTTGTTTCTGAACTTTTCCATTACACCGATTGCAGCGGCCTCTATTGGCCAAGTTCATCGCGCTACGCTGCGGGATGGAGCAGAGGTTGTCGTTAAGGTTCAGCGTCCAGGCATTCAAAAGCTGGTTGAAACAGATTTGAATATATTAGCGGATGTGGCTAAATTGGGTGAAGGTGCTTTTGAATTTGCCCAGCACTATCGATTAATTGAGATTGTTGAGGAACTGAGCAAAGCGCTCCGTCAGGAAATGGACTATACAATGGAGGCGCATAGTGCAGAGAAATTTATTGCCTATAGTAAGAAGCTGCCGTACATTTTTGTACCTTCGGTGCATTGGGAATATTGTACGAAGCGTGTAATGACGACAGACTATGTAAACGGAGTGAAGCTTTCGGATCGGCAGCAGCTTAAACGAATGGGATTAGACAATAAACGGCTTGCGGAGCGGCTGGCAACGGCGATTTTTCATCAGGTTCTAGTCGATGGCTTCTTCCATGGAGATCCGCATCCTGGCAATGTCATGGCACTTCCTGACGGCCGACTGGCCCTGATTGATTTTGGAATGGTAGGGCGGCTATCTCCCGGTACAAAAAAGCATTTTGCTTCGCTTGTAATCGCCCTGCGCAATCAAAGCTCTAAAGGTGTCATTCGAGCCATTTCGTATATGGGAGTTATTCCGGATGAGGTGGATCAGAGTAAATTATATGCCGATGTGGATGAAATGAGGGAGAAGTATTATCAGGTGCCGCTCAATCAGATAAGCCTTGGAACAGCTATTGGAGATTTATTTATGGTTGCCAACCGGCATCATATTCGGATTCCATCGGAATTAACGCTGCTCGGAAAATCCTTGCTAACGATGGAAGGGGTGGCAGTTGCGCTCGATCCGGAAATTAAAATTTTTGATATTGCTGAGCCATTCGGAAAAAAACTATTTGTAGAGCAATTGGACCCAAGGGAGATATGGAGAGGGCTGCTGGAAGAAGCACCAGATTATTTTAAGCTGATCAGCGACATTCCGGTCACTTTGAAACAGCTTTCTCTCGTCGTACGGAAGGGAAAACTACGGATGGAAGTGGAATCACCTCAGCTCGACACGCTCATGAAAAAAATGGATCGGATCAGCAACCAGCTGTCTTTCAGTATTGTCTTGCTTGCGCTTAGTTTAGTGATGGTTGGCTTAATTGTCGGTGCAGCCTTAAACCACTCCCAAACGCTGTTTTGGGGACTGCCTATTATAGAAATCGGCTTCGGTGTTACCTTGGCTATGTTTATTTGGCTGATCTATGCGATTATCCGTTCTGGGCGTTTCTGACAACAGGATGATCCAAATAACGGCAAGCTGTTGCCTTGGAACGCTTGTTGACGGAACTGAGAGGGGATGTTAACATTAAGCCGCAAACCAGCCAAAGGTAGACAGACAAGAGGCAACCAGCTGCTGGCTGAAAATAGGGGTGGATTTATGGGGCTTACGAAACGCCGATTACAATTTCTAGACCAGCTCATGGAATTGTATCAAAGCACTTCATTACCGATACATTATGAGACGTTAGCAAAAGCCCTAGGCGTAAGCAAATGGACAGCCTATGACATGCTGAAGGAAATAGAGAAGATGGGTTTTGTATCGCGCAGCTATGAGGTAAATGAAAAAGAAACAGGAAGGTCACAGGTTGTGTTTGCACCGACAGTCAAGGCGGCGGAGCTTTTTCACCAGGAGCGTTCTGACTTAGTTAATCCTGGAGACTGGGAGGCAACTGCAAGTACGATTAAGCAATTGCTCAGCGGCAAGAATCATATGAACATCAATGAGCTGCTTAGAAAAATATTGGATGGCATTCCTAACAAAGCGACCCATATTGAATTTTGCGGCTACATTATTGGGCTGCTGCTAGCCTATTTAAAGAAACTTGGAGGCAAGTCGGAGAGTGTCATTCGACTGCTTGTTAATAAAACGCCGAATGACCATTCCGGGCTGCTCGTATTTGTTGGAACGGTTCTGGGTACGGTCATCCAAACCGTTCAAGAGGAGCTGGGTAAAGAGATTACGGAGCTGGTGTCGGAGTTCGTTAATATGATCCAGAATCTCTCTAATAAAGAACAAAAATTATTGTCCGAGTTCGTCAAGGAGTCACTGGCTTAATGCAAACAGCTGCATAATTGTTCGAGAGCTACGGCGACGATATTTCGATACTAATTTTAAACAGCCATTATCCCCTGAACTCAGAAATGCCGCCTGATGCGGAGCAATATGGCGTGATAAAGTGCCATACTGCCCGCATCAGGCGGCGTTTGCTGGGCTATTTTTGCATAGAAGGTAACTGGGGCTATAAAGAGTATGGAGCAGCTAATAACCAAGCTGACGTCAGCTTAGACCGCCCATAACGGGATGGGGAACGTAAGGCTCCTCCAAGGCGGCGATTTCCTCAGCTGTTAATTTAACATCCAGGGCAGCTACAGCATCCGTCAAATGATGGGGCTTCGTTGCACCGACGATTGGAGCGGTAATCGAGTCTTTTTGCAGCACCCAGGCAAGCGCGACCTGCGCTCTAGGGATTTCACGTTTGCCAGCGATTTCAGCTACTTTATCTACGATTTTCCGATCGGCTTCTGCGGTTTGGACATACAAGGTTTTGCCGAACTCATCTGTCCTTGAGCGTTCGCTCTCTTGCTCCCAATCACGGGTCAGGCGGCCGCGGGCAAGCGGGCTCCAAGGAATGACACCGATACCGTCCGCTTTGCAAAGGGGAAGCATTTCCCGTTCCTCTTCGCGGTAAAGCAGATTGACATAGTTTTGCATCGAGACGAAGCGGGTCCAGCCGTTCCGCTCCGCAGCCTGCTGCATTTTCATAAACTGCCAGGCATACATGGAGGACGCGCCGATATAGCGGGCTTTTCCGGCCTTTACAATATCGTGGAGCGCTTCCATCGTTTCTTCAATCGGCGTACCATTGTCAAAGCGATGGATTTGATACAAATCGATATAGTTGGTGCCAAGCCGCCTCAAGCTGTGATCAACCTCCGCCATAATGGCTTTGCGCGAGAGGCCTGCGCCATTAGCGCCGGGGCGCATCCGGCCGTGAACCTTGGTTGCGATTACGACGTCGTCGCGGCTCGCGAAATCTTTTAACGCCCGGCCGACGATTTCCTCGCTTGTCCCATCTGAATAAACGTTTGCTGTATCAAAAAAATTAAAGCCCAGCTCAAGCGCCTGCTTAATATACGTTCTGCTCGCATCCTCACCTAACGACCAAGGATGCGTCCCGCGATCAGGAGCCCCATAGGTCATACAGCCAAGCGCAAGCCGTGATATTTCAAGGCCTGTTCGTCCTAGTTTCGTATATTCCATGTTCCATTAAGCCCCTTTCGAATTAGGAAATCGCTCGATTTGAAAAAAAACCATTTTCCATAAGAGGCGTCGCTAGGCAGCTCTAGTGGAAAACGGTCTTTTGCTAATTGATTTAGAAATGATTCCAATGTGTAACGTCATTAACATCCAGACGGGTAGTCGGGTGACCAGCCTCTGATGCTTTGCCAAGGGCAATCAGCATGACATTCGTATATTGGTCAGGCACATTCATCAGCTCACGGAATTTCGCTACGTCGTAACCAGCCATCGGTACGGTATCGAAGCCTTTGGCACGCGCAGCCAGCATCAGCTGCATCGACACAAGTCCGCCGTCAACGAGTACAGAGGAGAGCAGACGTTCAGCAGGAGCATTAGAATAGAAGCC
Organism: Paenibacillus liaoningensis; assembly: GCF_059609455.1. Lineage (NCBI taxonomy): Bacteria > Bacillati > Bacillota > Bacilli > Caryophanales > Paenibacillaceae > Paenibacillus > Paenibacillus liaoningensis. The sequence continues at coordinate 112,637 of NZ_JCAALU010000022.1, read as the reverse complement.
TGTCATATTTGTTCTGAGCTTGTCGGCAGCTTCACGAGTCATATAGCCAGCTTCAATTGATTTTTCATAGATGCGCTCGGCATGCTTATAAAACTCCAAATCGGCCATAACGGCAATGACCGCAGAAGAAGTTACAATTTGCTCTTGGTTGAAAGCAATAGGAAGCAGCTTTTGCTTCGTTTCCTGATCCGTAATAACTAGAAAACGCCAAGGCTGCAGGTTGCTTCCGGATGGCGCAAGAACCGCGTCAGCGATAATATCGTGAATTTCTTCCTGCGTCATTTTAACAGTTGGATCGTATTTGCGAACCGAACGGCGCTCGCGGATAACCGTGCTGAATGAACTTTCGGAATTAGACAAGGGTGACACTCCTCTTCGCAGATCAAATGCGTTCACCATTCGGCATGAAGCTGCCAAAAGAGAACGATGAACTGTACTATTTTTATGTACAGTATAATTGTCGGCAGAGCCGATTGTCAATTGTTATTCCAAACCGTTCTCTTCACGGATTTTGTACAGGCCATGAACGAGCGGATCTGCTGGATCACGATTCATTAAATGAAGCGTGAGCAAGTAGGCGAAAGGCATCGCACATACATTGTTGCCATCTGTAATTGCAGGGAATCCAGCTTCGATAACCGGGCCAATTTGCTCATTCATGTCCAAATCGACATAAACCTGCTCAGGACTAAATTCTTCCCGAACCGACTTCGCGCAATGCGGCACGATATATTCATCGATCAGCTTCTTGGCTTCGTCTTCGGACTGAGGAGGTGTCTGAAGCGGCTTGCTGATACCGCTGTCAATCATATCGATATAGAAGGAAGCGAGCCATTGGCTTGCCCTCTCAGCATCCTTATGCTTTTCAAGCAGTTCATTAATGAAAAAGCCGCAAGCATATTCCTTATCGGTATCCGCTTCTTTCAAGCGGTAGGCAAACAGGGGCCCGTAGTTGGGATTGTTAGTAATCTGTCCCTCAACCTGATAGGTTTCAAACTCGGCTTGAAGCATTTGGAGCGTGCGAGCATATACCGCCAAAATAATTTGTTTCGCTTCTTGCTCTTGTGGGTTCTCGCTTTGTTGTTCCTCTTCGCTTACTTCGTTTTCCGTGGTCATAGTTGACCTCCTTCCCTGTTCCTATTTTACCATTTCTAAGAGTTTGGTTTCCACTTATTGTTGTGCCAAATGATCAGGCGTTTGTTTCCAGTTGCGGTAAGCGCGTGGGGAAATGCCATAAACCTTGCTAAATTGCACCGCAAAGTGATTATAATTTTGGTAGCCTACGTCAAAAGCGATTTCAGAAGCGCTCCGCTTCGTATGCTCCAGCAGCAGGGCAGCTTGGCGAACACGCATCCGGTTATGCATATCGATGATCGAATAGCCGGTTGAAGCCTTGAATAGATGGGACAATCTGGACGGAGAAAGCCCAATCGTATGAGCCAGCTCTCCAATAGAAAGCGGCTGAGTCATATGAACGGCGAGCAAATGCATCGCTTCTTCAATACGGGCATCCGCCGTACTGTTCATCTGCTGGGCCAGTAACAGCAAAATTTCGCGCAGCGCATTTTCGCATAATGATTCGCCATACAGGCTGCTTGCCAGCGAGTCGGTCAATATCCGCCGAAAAGCCCGATAAATTCGCTTGCCCGCTGAGGGCTGGCGAATTGGACAGGAAATCAGATCGGTGGCGGGGAGCAGACCCGTTTCAGCTATCACATCGGGAAAATGAACCCACACAAACTGCCACGTTTTGCCCGCCGCTGTTCCATATTCATGCATGCAGCCTGGCCGAATGAGCGTCAGCTCGCCCGGCAAGCAGCGCTGGCGCGAAGCAGCGGTCAGTGCAAAGCCTTCGCCTTGCAGCGTATAAAACATAAGCCAGTCGCTTCTGCCATGTGGCCGCACCGTATGATAATGATCGTTTTCCGAAAAATGGCCTGCAAAAATAACGGACTGCTCGGCAGCATCCTTGCTCTGGCGTCTGTCCCAATCGTTTCGCTTCATGGCGGCTCCATCCTTTCCAAAACAGCCTTGCAGAATACAATTAGTTTACCTTTTTGCTGTCGTCTTGGCTATTGCTCTGAAAACCAGCTAGTAGAGCGCAAATGAAGCGGAGGAAAAAAAGGGCATATACGCTGTTATTTTTAATATAGCATAATTGATGTAGTTTTCAGTATGATTGTTGATTCCTTCATATAGCGCTCTCGCCCTATACTTGATTTATCAAGCAGCACCCATTAAACCTTAAAAATCAGGCACGCCACAGTGCCGCTATGTGAAAAAGGAGCGAGGCCTTATGACATTTGGTGCCCTGACATTAACGGCTGAACAGCTGGAGCAATACCGTCGTGACGGGTATGTAATCGTCAAAAATTTATTCAGCGAGCAGGAGCTTGCCGAAATCGATTCAACCTTTGAAGAGATTAGCAAGCAGAGCGTTCCCGGTTATTTTGAGCCTGATCTGAGCGAGGAGGCGACCGATCCGCTGAAGCGTTATCCTCGGGTCATGCATCCCCACCGCTTCAATGAGACGGCAAAGCGCTATATGCTGCACCAGCCGGTGATGGATGTGTTGAGGGATTTATATGAAGAGGAGCCTATCGCCGCGCAAAGCATGTTCTACTATAAACCGCCGGGCTCGCGGGGGCAGGCGCTGCATCAGGATAATTTTTATTTGAAGGTGGAGCCGGGCAATTGTATTGCGGCATGGACGGCGATTGATGCGGCGGATGAGGAAAATGGCGGCATGCTCGTCGTGCCGAAGACGCATGATTATGAGCTGTCCTGCCCGGAGGAGGCGGATGTGACGGAGTCGTTTACAAGGCATTTTGTAAAACCGCCGAAGGATAATAAGCCGGTTCCAGCAAGGATGGAGCGGGGAGATACATTATTTTTTAACGGCAATCTTATTCATGGGTCGTACCGCAACAAAACGAAGGATCGGTTCCGGCGCGCCTTTATATGCCATTATGCGAATGAATCTGCGACGCATATTAGCCATTTTTACCGCCCGCTGTATCGTGCGGATGGCAGCATGATCGATCGGGAGAACAATCCGGACGGGGGGCCGTGCGGCATTGAATATGAAGCCAATTACCCGCATTGACCGGAAGCTCAGCGTTCAGATGTCCTGGTGGGGCATGGAGCAGGTGCCTGATTTTGCTGCCGATACGACAGCGGAGAAAATAAGGCGCATTGCAGGCGCCGGATTCGACGGCCTTAATGGTTTTATTCCAGATCAGGAGCAGGAAGCGGAGTGGAAGGAGCTACTGGCGCAGCATCAGCTTGAGCTGAGTGTTAATGCGTATCCTGCAAGCGCAGCGGATATGGAAAGCTTTTTGGAAAAAGCGGTGCGCTTTGGCGGCATTTCTTTCATTAACGCACAGGTCATGACGCCATTCGTAACGGGAATAGAAGCCGAAAGCTTGCTTGGCGCGATTAAGGAGCTGTCCCGTCAAGCGGGTATTCCGGTTTATGTCGAGACCCATCGGGGAACGATTACGCAGGATTTAATTCGGACTGCCCGCTATGTGCGAGATTTGGGGCAGCTGGATCTGACGATTGATTTTTCCCATTATGTGCTGGCTGGCGAAATGCGGAGCGTTCGGCCTGAGGCCGAGGAGCTGCTCCAGCAACTGCTCGTGCATACAAGCAGTATTCATGCCCGTATCTCGAATGGGGAGCAAATCCAAATCGGCATGGAGCATGAAGAGGCGAAGGTGATGCTGCCGCTTTTTGAGCGCTGGTGGCGCAAAGGGATGGAACAATGGCTCCTGCGTTCGCAGCCAGGGGACAGCTTTCCGTTCGTCTGCGAGCTGGGGCCGCCGCCTTATGCGATGACCGGCCACACAGGTGAGGACAAAGGCGAGGGGACAACAGCTGAGCTAAGCGACCGCTGGCGTGAATCGCTGCTGTATGCCGAACGGGCGCGCAGGCTGTGGGATTCATTAGATTGAGTCTAGGGTGCAGCGTGTTGCTGCAGCAATATAGTGAAATAGCGTTGGTACAAGTAGAAATACCTGCTGTACTGACGCTTTTTGTATGCTGTTTTTTACCTTATTGTTAATGATGAAGAAGTTGAATCATATGGTTGCTTGTGAAGTGCACCGATAGAATAAACAGTTGAGAACCCATTGCCTACTTTTCGAGAAATATCCTACATGGATAGATTGGTTTCCAAAGGCGGCTTGTTGGGTTCAGCGATGCTCAACTGTCTAATATGCTCAAGGTGCAGGTAGAGGTAGAGGTTGTTGTTTCGAATAACAATCCTCCTACGGTAAAATGAATCATTCTGATTTTGGTTCGAGGACTGTAGATCCGCTATTTCTGCGATTTTATTCATTTGGGCGCGTATGCGGACAGGAATGCCGTTATTGCCTGAATAATCAAGTAAATACTAGCAATTTGCAGCTATTAACTGCTCCTGAGTCCGCGAGCACCTTAATAAACCGTTGATTTTAACAAATAGCGGCTCCTGAGTCCGCCAAATTCAGGATGATACCTCGTCCTGCTTATTTTTTAATTAAAAGCGAAGCTTGTAAGTACGGGCGCGCAGTTGGCCGCTTGCTATGTCCATTATTTGAAGCTTAACTAGTTCATGCAAGATACGTCTGGCCTGTCGGTCACTTACCCTAAGATGGCTGGCGAGCTCCAAAGGGGATATTGGACGCAAAAGGCGGCGAGCAAACCGAACGGTTTCAGCTTCAAGCCAGGATAATGTCGAAGGTACGTCGGAGGCAATAAATTTCCCGATAAAAGCTAGAACGAGCTGTTGGCACTGTTTTGGCTCATCTACGATTGAAGGATAAGCAATGGGAAGAAACGTCCACCCATCCAGTGACAGCAGGCAATGGCGGCGACATAAATCCTTGAAGCGTCTTACATCAAGATCTCTAGCATGGGGGCCATACCCTTGGATTTCTATTCCGCCTTTTGCACCACCGGGCATATAGGCAAGATCCAGATAACGGTAGCCATTGCTGAAATCACGCACCTCCCACTCAGGATGCAAGTGATTAAAATGACCGACAGCGGGAAACCACACGTGCCGAAGGAACTCTTGCGTACCATGACCGAGCCCTTTATGAAGAAGCTCCAGCCTGCGAGGGTTGGTTTCATTTTCAAGATTATCCTTCATCCAATCCAGATATTGCTGCTCAAAACGCGGCATGGTGTTTTTCCTCCTTTTTGCTTGAATTAGATTTGTCTATTTGTAACTCTCCGCATTAAAAACAAAAGCCGCCTCCATACAGACCATCCCAATTACTCAATCAGGATGTTCAATGTATGGAAGCGGCGTGTTCTTCACGGCCTATATGCTATTATTATATCGTGAGCTTTTCAAATGAACAATCCATCATTTTTCCTCAATCACCGTTTCTCCAAGCTCGGGCCATAACCGCTTCCTTTGCTCGACATTCCAAAATGCTGCTTCAGCAGCCTTTCGTAGTCCCCCATATCGATCTGCTCTTTTGTTAAAACGCCGTCCTTCCATTGTGTTAAAGAAGTATCGGTCAAAGTTACGCTTCCATCATCTGTTATTTGTGTGATCAATGGATGCTTATTAAATCGGGATTCTGGATGTTCGTATACAATATGGCGGATGGCATTACATTCCGTTAAGTCAGTCAGCTGCTTTTGAGAATCGAAGGCATAGCCGACTTTCCAATCGGTATCCTTATGCTTCAGCTTCATTTCAAGAAGGTAGTCTCCATGCTCGCTATCTTCTTTTTTTATGCGAAATTGGCCATTGCTTGACGTAATCGTTTCACCTGTTAAAGGAACAGGCTTTAACGGCAAATTTCCTCCAAAGCCCGAATCTAAAAGATAGGTTTGCTCCTCATGAGTAAGCAGAGTCGTTAAATGCGTCCTTCCCAGCGTGAAATACGCTTGCGTATCATGATTGTAGACAACCCCGCGCGTCAAAACAGCGTCAAATCCATTTTCGATCAAAAAAAGATAAAGCAGCGCATTTATTTCGTAGCAAAGCCCGCCTTCTTGATCCTTTAGAATTTTTTGAATGACATATTCTTTCGTTATAACAGCGTTGCTTTTTCTAATTATATTTAAATTTTCAAAAGGTACGGTTTTTGCCAATCTCTCAAGCACGTAGGCTAAGCGATCGAAAGGAATAACCTCGCTTTCTGGAATCCCTACTTTTTTGCGAAATAAAGCGTTCAGTTCGTTCATTGTCCGCGCCTCCAAAAGATTTCTCAAGCCGCAGCGCAGCTTGGAAAGGTGGGAATAGGCTCACGAGCCTTAATCCGTTATTTAAAGGATAAACCGAAATCGCGGCCTGAACAATGTGGAATGCTGCAAACTGTATGGATACAGTTTTTTCGGGATTCGCATTGGGCCAGAAATGTCCTTATACTTATAGGTTAATAGATGAGTTAGAGCAGGGGAGGGAAAGCCAGTGGATATTCGTAAGCTGCAATACTTTATTGCTGTGGCGGAGGAGCTTCATTTCAGCCGTGCCGCACAAAAGTTGAATATGACGCAGCCGCCCCTAAGCCAGCAAATGAAGGAGCTGGAAGAGGAAATTGGCGTAAAGCTGCTGGAACGCGACAAGAGGCAAGTTCGGCTTACGCCAGCGGGAGCCGTTTTTTTAGAGGAATCCAAAATGATATTAGCCCAATTGGAGCAATCCATTAAAACGACTCAGTTAACCAGCCAAGGCATTATCGGACAACTGGTCATTGGCTTTGTGGATTCAGCGGCAGGTGAGAGCTTGGTACATATTTTGAAAGCGTTCAGGAACCAATATCCGAGAATCAAGCTTACTTTATGCGAAATGACGTCTGCTGAGCAATGGCTGGCACTGCGTGACGGAACGATTCATATCGGGTTTCTGCGTTTTATCGAACCGGCTCAGCATATTAGCTATCGTACGCTAGCAAGCGAGTCGCTTGTTGCCGTATTGCCTGAAGAGCATCCATTAGCGAAGCTTACGGAAATTTCTATCCATGATTTAGAATCAGAGCCGTTTATATTGTTTCCGCGAAAGCTCGGCGCCTCTTTTCATGATCTCATTACAGGCTTTTGTGCGAAGCACGGCATTTATCCAAACGTCGTACAGGAAGCGACCCAGATGTATACAATCGTCAATTTGGTGGCTGCGAATTTAGGCGTTTCTATCGTTCCGTCTTCTGTAGCTGTCTTTCAGCGCAGCGGCGTCGTCTATCGTCCTTTTAAAGAAAGTGTCCCGCCAGTTCCCCTCTATACCGCTTGGAGAACCGACGTGAACAAGGCTGCCTTATCGGCCTTTCATCGGACAATGGAAGAAGTGGCCCCGATAGAAACTGAATCCATGTAAGTGAAGCGTAAGCTTAGAACACTTTGGCAAGGAACGCGCTGACTACTTGATAAAAACGATGCGGATCATCCGAATGGACACCGTGGCCACAATGTTCAAAAACTTCAAGTGTTGTATTTGGTCTTCGCGATACCATAAGTTCGGCTTGGTCTGCGTTTAATACAAAGCTTTTTTTGCCATGAATAAGCAAAATAGGACAACGGGAGGCTAGCCAGTCGTCCCACCAAGCCCCATTTAAGTTTTGCTGAGAAATGAGCATTCCTTTTAAATCGCAGCGGAATCCCCAACCTCTTTCATCCTCAAACACACTTTCTGAGAAGTAATCAATTGCCTTAATGCCGGCAAGCTCAAGTGATCTTCTCAGTTCCTGCAGGGATGAGGAGCGCGTGGGAAGTGTCTCGGCAAAGGACAAGTCGGCGTTAATTTCGACACCGATGTCCTCGACAATAACAGCATGGACAAGCTCAGGGTAGCGTGCGGCAAACTGATAAGCGTTAACTCCGCCTAAGGAATGGCCCAATAGGGTGACCGGTTGTCCGCCTAGCTCTATGCGAATCAGGTTCAGAATATCCTCCAAATAGCTTTCCCTTGAATAATCCTTATCCTGAGGATGCTCACTCCAGCCATGTCCACGTTGGTCTAAACCAATAACTCGCCAATCCGTGCATTTGGACGCCAGCTCCGAATAGGTTCTAGCATCATTCATATGCCCATGCAAAGTGAGCAGTATATGGCGGCTCTCTCCGCCAAAGTCGAGATAAGAGAGCGTATGATTGCCCGATTTGAAATATTTTCTTGCCGCCGTATCCTTGTCCTGAAAATGTTGCATGCTATATCCTCCTCGTATTCTTTTGGATAGCAGTCCACTTGATTTCATATCAACGATAACAGATAATAGTGACAACTATTGTCATAATTAAATAATCGGAGTGTTAGGATGTCTAAATCCAAAAGACTTATGGAATTAATGATGGCTGTCAATCACAAACGCAAGTTTACCGTAAAGGAGCTTGCTCAAGAGTTTGGCGTCTCGCAAAGAACGATATTAAGAGATTTGCAGGAATTGAGCGAATTAGGGGTGCCGTTATATTCGGAGGTGGGGCCTCATGGCGGCTACCGTGTGCTGAAGGAAAGAATTTTGCCGCCGATTGCCTTCTCCGAGGAGGAAGCCGTCGCTATCTTTTTCTCCATTCATGCCCTTCGCCACTATTCATCGCTTCCATTTGAAGCTGATGCTTCTTCGGCATTGCGAAAATTTTATCATTATATGGCGCAGGATACCCGGGACCGCATTGATCAAATGAAGAGCCGCGTTGATTTTGTATCTCCTGCGAGGCAGGCCCAATCCCCGTATTTATCGATTCTGCTGGATGCAGCTATCCAGCAGCAAGTGCTGCTCATTGATTACGAGTCCTCGGAAAAACGAACAAGCCGCGAGGTACAGCCGATTGGCATCTATACAAGGAACGGTTTATGGTACTGCCTCGCCTATTGCTTCCAGAGCGATGACTTCCGTTTGTTTCGCTGTGACCGAATGGTTGCTGTGGCTGCTTCAACAGCAGAACCGCGGGATTTTAGGCATGTTCACCTTGAAAATAGACAAGCGAAGGGCGTAATAGAGCAGGATGCTGTGGCACTTTATGCCGAACTTACGAAAGAGGGGGTGCAGATGTGCGAGGGAGAGCCTTGGCCGGAACCCAAGCTTCATATTCGAAGCGATGGAACCGGCTGGCTCGAGGGCAGTATCCCGAGAGGTGACCTGCTGTTTTTTGCAAAGTTTTTCATCAGCTTGGGACATGTTGTGACGATTAAAAATTCGCCAGAGCTGTTGGATTGTATAAAAAGAACCTTATCTGAGCTGATGGCCAAATATGATTAAAATGAGCTTTCCTAGTTCAACTTATATAGCCAGTAACCAGAACAAGTTCAACCGGTTTTTGAAGGGTCGCGCTCAATTAGCCCCTCTAGTATCACATCGATTTGCTTGAGCAAATCAGGAGCAAGTCGAATGCCTGCGGCTTTGACGTTTTCTTGAATTTGCCCAGGATTCGAAGCTCCAATAATTGCGGCCGATACTTGTGGATTTTGCAGCACCCAAGCGATGGCAAGCTGTGGCAATGTCAGTCCGGCTTCTTTTGCAGTAGTGGAGAGCTTGGATACCGCCTGCAAAACTTCAGTGCGCAGCCATTGGCCTGCTAATTTCTCGAAAAAGGGAGCACCCGCCGACGTCGCTGCACGCGACCCTTGCGGAAATGGCTTACCCGGCGAATATTTCCCCGTAAGAATGCCTTGGGCAAGAGGGGACCAGACGACCTGTCCGATGCCTTCCCGCTCGCTGGCTTGAACGACCTCCGCTTCAATCACGCGCCATAACATGGAATATTGGGGCTGGCTGGCCACCAATGGAACACGCAGCTCCCTGGCAAGTGCAGCACCTTTGCTAATCTGCTCGGCTGTCCACTCGCTGACGCCTACATATAACACTTTGCCTTGGCGCACCAAGTCCGAAAAAGCAAGAAAGGTTTCTTCGAGCGATACTTCCGGATCAAAGCGATGGGCATAATAGACATCGATGTAATCCGTCTGCAAGCGGTTTAGAGAAGCATGGCAAGCCTCCATTATATGTTTACGAGACAGACCTCTGTCGTTAGGGCCCGTTCCTGTTGGATGATACACTTTGGTGCACAGCTCGATGCTTTCTCGGCGAATGCCTTTCAGAGCTTGTCCGAGCACCGCTTCTGCCCTCGTCTCCGAATAAACATCCGCTGTGTCGAACGTCGTAATCCCCGCATCCCATGCAGCATGAACACAGGCGCTAGCCGTCTCATTATCTACTTGTGCCCCATGAGTAATCCAGTTCCCTAAAGCCAATTCACTTACGACTAGGCCGCTGGATCCTAATTTTCGATAGTTCATTGTTAAGCCTCCTTTACATCTTGCTGCAATCGTAGCAAACCTGCATAAATAGGTGAAATATGACTTTCCCTTTGTTTTGATTCGAAAAAAATATAACAGGAGCGTTGCGTTCCGGCAGGACCAGCTTACGGGCTTGGCACAGCAAACATCTATCATCTATTGGATTGACGATGCAGGAATGCGATTATTATAATTGAGCTATGATAACCCCAATATTGTCTACAAAACTATATATACCGGTGCCGCGCTCGAACGCTGTGCTGCGCCCCCGTCTAATTGAACGGTTGAATGAAGGCTTGCACCGCAAGCTGACGGTCATCTCGGCCTCTGCCGGTTTTGGCAAAACAACGCTCGCCAGCGATTGGATCAGAAGCTGCGGAAGGCCCGCGTGCTGGCTTTCACTGGATGAAGGGGACGACGATCCGCTCACTTTTATGCTTTATTTGCACGCTGCTTTGATGACGGTCGCGGCGAATTTTGGCGTTGGCCTGCTAAAGCTGCTCCAAGCTCCTCAGCCGCTGCCCATTGAAACGTTGGTCAAGGCGCTGCTGAGCGAAATCGCCTCGATTACTCACCCATTCCTGGTTGTACTTGATGATTTTCATAAATTAGAAAATAAGTCGATTTATCAAGCTATCACTCTTCTTCTTGAACACTTGCCGCCACCCATGCATCTTGTAATTGTCACCCGTGAGCTTCATCACTTGCCTGTGGCCCGCCTGCGTGTGCGGGACCAGCTAACCGAGGTGCGCGCTGCTGATTTGCGCTTTACGCTGCCCGAGGCAAGCGAATTTTTTGAACGGGTGATGGGTCTGAGCCTGACGACCGAACATATGGCCATGCTGGAGAATCGCACAGAAGGCTGGGTTGCAGGAATGCAGCTTGCCGGACTCTCCATGCAGGGGCAAGCGGATACGTCCGGCTTTATTCACTCATTTACGGGCAGCCACCCGTTTGTGCTGGATTATTTGGTTGAAGAAGTGCTGCAGCAGCAGCCTGTAGCCATTCAGCATTTTTTATTGGGCACCTCCATGCTCGACCGTTTTTGCGGTCCGCTTTGCGATGCTGTGCTTCGCCCAGAAAACGGGGAATGGGGCTCATTTTCCGAAATCAATCCCGAAGCCGATTCCCAAGCAAATGGGCAAACGACTTTAGAATATTTGGAGCGTGCTAATCTGTTTATCGTCCCGCTGGATAATGAGCGGCGCTGGTACCGCTATCATCATCTGTTTGGCGATTTGCTGCGGCAGCGGCTTGCCCAGAAGCAGCAAGGGAGCTCATCTGTGGATGCGGCAGGCGAGGGCGTAAATGAATCGCATCGGCGTGCGAGCAAGTGGTATGAGCTAAATGGCTTTGTGCTGGAAGCCTTTCACCATGCAGCAGCCGCTCAGGACATTGAAGGTGCTGCCAGACTGCTGGAGGGAGATGGCGTCTCCCTTATTTTTCGAGGGATGGTCACTCCTGCGCTGAAATGGCTGGATTCGCTGCCGGAAAAGGAGTTTGTGGCACGTCCTTCCCTATTCGTGCTCTATGCTTCGGCGCTGCTGATGACGGGACAATTAAGCGGTGTTGAACAGAAGCTGCTAGCTGCTGAACAGCTTTTGCAAGCGGACGCCTGCCAAGATGCGAACACCCGTGATTGGATCGGTCATACAGCATCTATTCGCGCCACGCTTGCGGTGAGCAAGCACCAGCCAGACATGATTTTGGCTCATTCGCGGCGTGCGCTCGATTATTTGCATCCGGATAATCACTCTGTTCGCACAGCTACGACCTGGACGCTCGGCTATGCGTATCAGCTTCAGGGAGAATATGGCGCTGCGGGCAGGGCTTATGCTGAAGCGTTGGCCAGCAGCGAGCGGATTGGGCATGTCATCATTTCGTTTATGGCGGCGATTGGCCTTGCAAGCATTCAAGAAGCGGAAAATTTGCTTGATACGGCGGCAGGGACTTATCGTCACGCGCTTGAGTTGGCGGGAGAGCCGCCGCTGCCCGCAGCAGGCGTAGCCTATTTGGGCTTAGCCCGCATTTATTACCAATGGAATGAGCTGAATGCCGCTGAGCAGTATGCCCAAATAGCCCTTCCACTCACGCAGCAGCTGGAGCATACAGACCATGCCATTGAGGTCGAGGTATTTCTTGTACGCCTGCTGCTGGCGAGAGGAGACGTCGGCGGTGCGGCTGCACTGCTGGCAAAGGCGGACCATGCAGCACGCCAGCAGCAGCATGCTTTGCAAATGCCGGCCATTGCAGAGGTGCAGGTGCTAGTGCTGCTTCGCCAAGGCAGCACCGAAGCGGCCGCCCAGCTTGCGGCAAAAAATGAGCTGGCGATCAGCGAGGCAAAGTGTGAATTAGCGCAAGGGAATCCAGCCGCTGCGCTTGCGATTTTAAAGCTGTGGCGGGAGCACGCGGAAGCGAAGGAGCTGCCGTATGAACGGCTCAAGGCAAGTGTGGCACAAGCCGCCGCTTGGTATGAACATGGCGATAAGGTCAAAGCCACAGCTATGTTGGCCGAAGCGCTGGTGCTTGCTGAGCCCGGCGGCTTCATTCGCGTTTTTGTCGATGAAGGGCTGCCCATTCGCAAGCTGCTGCGAGAGATCGTTGCCCGAGGAGCTGGCTCAAGCTATCGGAATCAGGTGCTCGCTGCATGTGAAGCCGAGGAGAAAATAGGCAAGCTAAGTCACGCAAGCCCATTAGGCCAAAATGGTCCAGAAGGTCCAGAAGGCAAAGACCGGCTGAAACACGCCTCTGAGCCGCTTATTGAGCCATTAACTGGAAGAGAGCTGGAGGTGCTGCAGTTGATTGAGCAAGGGCTCTCGAACCGTCAGATTAGCGAACGGCTATTTCTCGCCCTAAGCTCAGTCAAAGGCCATAACCGCAACATATTCGACAAGCTGCAGGTCAAGCGGCGAACTGAAGCGGTAGCACGCGCCCGCGAGTTAGGACTATTTTAATGAAAAATAAAATCGTGTGGGGTAATGCCGCTAAAGCAGCTAACTATTTTTCAATATGCGCTCGGCAAGCGACGGGAACCAGCGCTGGATAGTCTTTAGCCATTTCACTTTGCCAATCGGCACCTCCAAGCGGTTATTTTGAAAATAATCCATAAATTGCGAAGCTAACTCATCTGGCGATATTTTGTTTTTCCCAGCTGATAGCGGAGGGATTGGGAAAATAGATGCAACCCCGCCTTCGTCGCGCAATAAACGGGAGCAGATTTTTTCGGAACGAGGCCTAAACCAGATGAAACGTTAACAATTGCGGCTTCATGCTGGCGGGCAAGCAGCGGCAGCAGCTTGGAGGCAAGAACAATAGGGGCGGTCAAATTGATCGCGATTTCTTCCTTTATTTGCTTAGAAGCAGGCTGCGCCTCCAATAAGGAATAGTTATATTGTATTCCGGCATTGTTAATAACAACGTCCAGCTCTGGATGGTTATTGTACAGCTGCGCGACAAGCGCATTCAGCTGTTCTTCGACCTCAATATGACAAGCATAGGTTGTGATGCTCGCATAGGTTGCTTTCATTTCTAACAATTTGCGCTCATCCCTGCCGGCAACGATGACGTGATTATTATGACGGATGAATTGCTTAGCTAAAGCTAGCCCAATGCCTGAGGCCCCGCCGGTAATGAGAATGGTATGCCCGGATCGCTTCAAAAAAATCTCCCCTTTCTTTCCTCAACTGTAGAGCAAGGAGGGGAGCTTTTCATTAACCTAGGTTAATTTTCGGCGAATTCGGCTTAGGGCGACAGGGGTAATTCCCAGATAGGAGGCCACATGATACTGCGGAACATGCTGGGCTTCTAACGCGTATTGCTCAAGAAAAATGCGGTATCTTGCTTCAGCGGACAGAAAAAGCAGCTCGCGCTCGCGCCTTTCTTTTTTTACATATAACTGCTCGATTAAAGCTCGCCCCAGCCGTTCCCAACAAATATGACGGTCATACAACGATTGAAAATCCTTATACGGAATAATCATTAATTCGCTGCGATAAAATCATTTTTAGCGCAAAAGCTTTTATTGAACTCCACTCCGTCAGGCGTTGTATAGTACAATCGAAACAATCCGCTGACGCATATACCGATGCAGTCTGCCTGTTCTCCTTCTCGAATAAAATGGCTGTTTTTTGCAATGGATTTGTGCACGGCTAACCGCTTGAAGGCTTGCTCTTCCTCTTCAGGAATAGGCGAAATTTGTTGCAGCTTGGTAAATATAGCTTCCCACCTATGCGTCATAAAGAAATGGCTCCTTACTAAAATGGAATGATTGTATACAGCGATCATATAAAGCTATAAAGCTATAAAGCTATAAAGAGATAAATGGTTTTATGCTTTCTTTTAATGAGGTGGACGGACGACCGATTAGCTGCTCCAAATCATTGGAGGTGGATGAAGCATCGCTTTTGCGGAGAAAGCCGTATATCCAATTTTGAATGGTGGCGTCTTCCTGCAAGGAAATAGGCTTGCGGGCAAGCTCGGCCATCGCAGCAGTCAAATCGCTGAACGACCATGGGCTGGATGCCGTAAGCTCGTAGGTTTTGTTCAAATGGCCGGGTTCAGCAAGAACGGCCGCAGCGGCTAGAGCAATATCTTGCCGAGGAATGGAATTAAACAGCCAATCTCCGGGAGGCACACGCAATTCTCCGCGTTCTATAGCCGTCTTTAAATCAAGGGTATCAATAAAATCGATATATAAGGCATTCCGTAAAAAAGTATAGGGGATACCCGTGGCTTGAATGGCATGCTCGGTAGCTAAATGCAAGTGAGGGAGCGGAATCGAGCCTTTTTCCGGAAAAGCAAAGCTGGTATAGAGCAGTTGCTCGACCTTTGATTTTTTGGCTGCTTCAATCACTTGGGTATGCTGGCGCATACGAATCGAATCATCAGGATGGGAGCTCGAAATGAATAGCAGCTTGGATGCGCCTGCGAAGGCGGATTCAAGAGAATCGGGGCGATCATAATCGCAGTAACGTACCGTAATCCCCAGCTCCTCATAGGGCCTGGCCGTTTCGCGAGATCGAACGCAAGCAATGATCTGGTTCATTGGAACTTTGTGGAGCAGTTGATTTAAAATGAGAGTCCCCAGCTTGCCGCTTGCTCCTGTTATGACGATTGACAAAAATACCACCCTCTCCTACAGAAAGTTAAGTCCTTAACTAAATGGGTAAAAAGAGCTTTAGCCCTTTTTCAACTTCGTTAATAAAGCTAAAAGCTGATGTAATTCATGCTCCTCCAGCGCTTGCATTTTTTCAGCAATTCCTTGTCGGTTCTCGGGCAAATATTGCAGCAGCAGGCTCTGCCCCTCATTGGTTATCGAGATGACGGATTTTCGGCCATCCTTGGGATGAGGCTCCCGGCGAATGTACCCATCACTCTCCATTGGTATGAGCAGCAGGCTGATATTCGATTTGGTGACTCCGATTTTGGCTGCAAGCTTGGAGGGAAGGATGGTGCCTCCTGCTTTCATGATTTCAACTAAAAGACGCATTCTGGCTCCATTAAGTCCTTTGGATTGCCAATATTTCTCCGATACCTCGACTAGCCTCGCCGTTGTTTCAACCATTGAAAAAAACACCGAATTATGAAGCGGCAAATCGAGTACATATTGCTGCAAGTCTTTCATAGTATCACCTTCAAGGAATATGGTTAAGTGCTTAACTAAATAAAACATACTATATCGAATGATAGATGTCAATAAAAGGGGAGTCAGGCTAAACCGATAAGGGAATCGTGTCGCCAGCGCCATTTTCAAAACCATACTTAAGTAGCTACTTGCTGTTCTTCCCTGCCTCTATACTTATGGCATATAAATGCACGCAGGAGGATATCTATATGAAACCGTTGAACGCAACGAAAACGATGAAAGCTGTATTTTGCACAAAGTATGGAGCACCGGAGGTTTTACAGGTCAAAGAAGTGAATAAGCCGGCTCCGCAGGACGATGAAATTTTAATTAAGGTGCATGCAACCTCTGTTACATCCGGGGATTGCCGAGTTCGCGGCTTTAAAAGTCCATTTTTATATCGGCTCCCCATGCGGCTCTTCCTCGGAATAACTAAACCAAGACAGCCGATTTTAGGCGTGGAGCTTACCGGAGTGGTTGAAGCGGTCGGCAAGGATGTCAAAAAATTCAACATAGGCGATTCCGTTTATGCGTTCACGGGCATGCGTTTTGGCGCCTATGCCGAATATGTCTGTCTCTCGGAAAAGGACCTGGTCACGCATAAGCCAGCCAATATTTCTTATGAAGAAGCCGCTGCTGTTCTATTCGGCGGAACGACGGCGCTGCATTTTTTTCGCAAGGGGCCTTTGCAAAGCGGCCAAAAGGTGCTGATTTATGGAGCTTCCGGGTCAGTAGGCGCTGCCGCAGTCCAGCTTGCCAAGCATTTTGGAGCAGACGTTACGGGCGTATGCAGCACCTCTAATGTGGAATGGGTAGGGGCACTCGGCGCAGATCATGTTATTGATTATACGCTGCATAATTTTGCGGAAACAGGCGAGCGTTACGATATCATCTTAGATGCGGTGGGCAAAACCACGAAAGCACATGCCCGCAAGGCGCTGGCGCCGAACGGGACATTTTTAACGGTGGAGGGACAGGGCGTCGCGAAGGTGTTTGTGGAGGATTTGCTGTTTCTGAAGGAGCTGATTGAGCGCGGCGAGCTCAAAGGCGTGATCGACCGGAGCTACCCGCTGGAGCAAATCGTTGAGGCGCATCGCTATGTGGATCAAGGGCATAAAAAAGGCAATGTGGTCATTGCCGTGCAGTAGGAGGAAGAACGAACTAAGCGCGGCAAAGCAGTTGTTTTACTTCCCTATTCCTTGTACATTGGTAAAAAGGAAGGGGAAGGCTATGGAAACGGAGCAGAATGTGCTATATGCGTTTAAATCGATTCAACAACTGGCTTGCAGTCCGAATCAGCCTGAGTACTTATTTCAAACCCATTTTCATTGGATGCTGATTGGCATGGCAGGGGCTGGAGCTGTGAGCATGGAGCATGGCCGAATGGAGCTGGCCTCGGGTACGGCTATTTTAGGCAGCCCAGGAGACTGCGTATTGCAAACAGAAACCGAAAATGGAGAATGCCGGGTCTTTTTTATAGAATTTATGCCCCTATCTATTAGGATGCCAGCACAGGATGGCAGCTTAGCGGAAGCGGGGGCTATTTATTTGCATATGTACAATCACGCACCCAATGCAAGCGAGCTTATTGCACTGGCAGAGCAGCTATTTTCGACTGCAATCACACATCCTGAAGTGCCACAGCGCAGCTTAACGGCACATATGCTCATTCAGCAGATGATGCTTTGGTGGGTAAAGGATCATCAAGCGGGCCATGATGAGCGCTGGACAACCGAGCAGTCGGTTTTGGCCGCTTTGCGTTATATGGAGTCGCACTACACCGAAGCGCTGACGAGAGAACTATTAGCTGAAAAAGCTGGAATTTCCAGCACCTACTTCTCCGTATTATGCAAAAAGGTGTCGGGGTTCAGCCCTTCTGATTTATTGGAACGGCTTCGCGTGCATCGTGTATCGGAGCTGCTGCTGCAGGAGCACGGGCATAAAAGCAAGCTTGATGAATTGGCGCATCGATCCGGTTTTCGTGATGCCTGGTATATGAGCAAGCGATTTCGCAAGGTGCAAGGGATGAGCCCTACGATGTATAAGCAAGCTTTTGTACCTGAGCGTATCGCCTCCCTTGAGTATCCGTATACCTACCATTTTATTGCCCTTGGGGTAGTGCCAAGCATCGCCCGCTTCAGCAGCAGCAGCCATGAGGTTATCCCGTTAGACGTTCGTGCTAAGGTGACGGAGCTTCCCATGCTTGCCTCTATGGAAAGCCAAAAAAAATGGCTGGAAATAAGCAAGCCCCAGCTTATTGTAACGAGCAGCATGGAGAGCGTTCAGGAGAGATTTCGCTCGCTGGCGCCAGTTGTTCATATCCCTTGGCTAAGTTTGAGCTGGCGTGAGCATTTGAAATGGATTGCACGCCTAGTTGCAAAGGAAGCCGAAGCGATACGTTATATCGAAGTGTTGGATCAGCAGGCAAAAAGACTGCGGGAGAAGCTGCAAGACAGGATTGCTCCCAATGCGACGGTCAGCCTATTCAAAATCGAAAATAACCGCTGCTACTTATATGGCATAAGGGATGCCGGATGCATTTTTTATGAATTTCTCGGCCTGCTGCCGCATCCGGTTATACAGCAGCGTTTGGCCCAAGATCCTAACTTTCATAGCATGGAAATTTCAATGCGCCAAATGGCTGATTTTGCTGGCGATATCAATTTTATTATTTTGGTGCCCGATGTGGGCGAGCAAAATGATTTGCTGCGAATGAATGAGCATTGGCGGCAGTTTGAGCTGAAAAATGAGAGACCGGTTATTTATTTGGATTACCGCGAGTGGCTGCACTATGATCCCGTTCATATCGCTGATCAACTTACGAAAGTGATGCCATTGTTTTAATGAACAGCATAGCTCGTTAACAATATGACCAGCAGCTTTTAATAATTGGATATAGCGACGCTCCTTATTCCTCCCTATAATTAATAATGATTATCGATATCACAAACATAGAGGGGAACATGAGAGATGCGCACAAAAATGATTTTCATCGCCAGCCTGCTGGTTATTATGATGGCAGTATCGGCATGTGGACAGAGCGGGGCGGCTAATCAGAGCAAGCCTGCACAAACTGCGGAGGCGGCGGCTCCAGTAGAGGAAGCACAAACCCGAAAGGTGACAACCGTAAATGGCGAGGTGGAAATACCCGTTAACCCCCAGCGGGTTGTAGCAACCTACTATCTTGGTGAATTGGCAGCACTCGGCATTAAGCCCGTTGGTGCAGTGGAACGCCAGCTCGGGAAAGCAAGCCCCAATCTGGCTCCGTATTCGGAAGGAATTGCAGGTATCGGCGATTTCCCGCCGAATTTGGAGGCCATCGCTGCTTTAGAGCCAGATTTAATTATCGCAACGGATTTTGACAATATTGAATATGCAGATTATTCCAAAATCGCCCCTACTGTCGTCATTTCGTGGAGTACCGACGATGTCGCAACGAAACTGCGCTCCATTGCGGCACTTTTGGGCAAGGATGCCGAGGCGGAAGCCTTTATTCAGGAAATGGACGCCAATGCGGCTAAAGCAAGAGAAGCGATAAAGGGGCATATATCCCAAGAGGAAACGGTAGCCATTATCCGCTTTTTTGGCAAATCCATTCGGGCATATGGCGGACGCGATATTGGTTATGCTCTGTATCACAGCTTGGAATTGACGCCAACGCCGCTGATCAAACAAGCGATGGAACAAAATCCAAACTTCACGAGCACGGAGGATGTATCGCTGGAGAAAATTCCGGAATATGCAGCAGATCGTATTTTTGTCCTCGTTTCCGATGAAGAAGCCGACAGCCAGTATAATGAATTGCAGAAATCGGCCATCTGGGCTAATCTTCCGGCAGTGAAAAACAACAAAGTATACAAAATTCAAGCTGACAAGTGGTTTGCTTATGACCCTATTTCGATTAACGTCACGGTTGATGATGCTGTTCGCATACTGACTGGGGAAGGCGATAAAGAATGACAACGGAACTGGAGTTATATGATGTAACGATTATCGGCGGCGGGCCGGCGGGCTTGTATGCCGCTTTTTATAGCGGGATGCGGGATATGAAGACGAAGCTGATCGAGGCGAAGGAGGAGCTTGGCGGAAGGCTGTTGATTTACCCGGAAAAAATGATTTGGGATGTCGGCGGGCTGAAGCCTAGCCGTTGCGAGCAATTGATTGCTCAGCTTATCGAGCAAGCGCAAACCTTTGAACCAACCATTGTGCTCGGCCAGCAAATTACGAACCTCGAACGGCTGGAAGACGGGACGATGATCGTTACTTCGGATACGGGGGAACAGCATCATACGCGTACGCTTATTTTAGCGCTTGGTTACGGAGTCGCCAAAGTTGCGAAGCTGGAACTGGAAGGAGCGAGCCGCTTCGAGGTGACGAACTTGCATTATACGGTGACGGATTTGCAAAGCTTTCAAGGCAAACGCGTGCTGCTCTCCGGTGGTGGCGATACAGCGGTGGATTGGGCGATGGAGCTTGAGTCTATTGCTGCCAGCGTTACAGTGGTGCATCGCCGCGAGCGACTGGGTGGACATGAGAAAAATGCGAGATACGTAGAGGAGTCTTCGATTAACGTATTCAAGCCATTTGCAATTGCGCAATTGCATGGCAATGGTGATGCGATTGAAGCGGTCACTATTGCACGTACAGATGGAGATGGCGCGTTGACGGAGGATACGCAGCGCTTAGACGTCGATGCCGTCATCGTCAATCATGGCCAGCTCAGCGATTTTGGACCAATTGTAGACTGGGGCCTAGATATGGGGCAATGGAGTATTGCAGTCGATGAGAAAATGGGAACGAATTTGCCGGGCATTTTTGCAGCGGGAGATACAGCGAGCTTTCCCAATAAGCTGCATTTAATTGCCGGAGCTTTTAATGATGCGGCGATTGCCGTGAATGGGGCCAAGCTTTATTTGGAGCCGAAAGCGCCTTCTATGGCCTATGTTTCTTCACATAACGCAAAGTTTAATGAGCGGAATAAAGCCCTTCTGAATAAAGAGCACGAATAGAAAATAGGGATCCCATAAAAAAATCGTTTTTTCACAGCTGGGCGGCGAATGCATCCCTTTTGTGAGAAAACGATTTTTTGGGTTTAGCCAACATCTGAACATCCGATCATCCAACATCCGAAAACCTGTCGCTAGTAACTGAGAGCACGATCTTTTTTCCCATTCAACGCTACAAAAGCGGCAAACAGCAGCAGGACAACGCCAGTAAACATAAACCCTTGAAGCGTATTGAAGGGCAGCCAGCCTAACAAGGAAGAGCCTACAACTACCCCTAAGGAGAAACAGGCATAAAAATAACCGTATGCTTTCCCGCGCAGCTCTGCTGGCGTTGCATTAATCAGCATCGTATTAATCGATGGAAACAGGAAGGCAAAGCCGATCCCATATAAACCGAGCACGCCATATAGAGTAAGAGTCGTCGTCGATTGGCTAATGAGCAGCTGGCTTAATCCCATTAAGCCTATGCCGAGCGCCATCGTTTTGGCTGGGGCAACGCGGTCAAAAATACGATTGGTCGGAAGGACAAAGATGAGTACCGCAATAATGCCAAACGTGCTCATTAAAGTGCCGCTTAACCTCGAATCATATCCTAAAGACTGCACGTGCAATGGCAGCAAATAAGCGATAACGCCTTGGGAGAACATTAAGAAGAAAGCACCGCCATACGCTTTGATCACGCCAGCATTAAATATCGAGCCTGCTGGCGAAGAGGCAGCATCGTCCTTCTCTTTTTTGGCAATTTTATATTTGCTGAGAAAAATGGCCGATAAGATGGCAAGGGCAAAGCCCATCACGGCGACGCAGGTGAACACGAAGGGCACGGACGTTTTGCTAGCCATAATGCCGCTGAAAGCAGGACCGATAATGGCGGCCAGCCCAACGAATGTGCCGGTGAAAGCGACTTTTTTCCCTTGCTGGCCATTAATCGTCGTGTTTGCCGAAAAGGTAAATGCTGCGGGAACAATTAATCCGGCAACAAAACCGTGAATGATTCGGACGATGATCAATAATAACGGTTCTTCTACAAAATGATAGAGCAGCAGAGCGCTGCTGGATAGCACCAGCCCCACCATTAAAATCTTGAAGGGCCCGATCCGGTCCGTCATAATCCCCGATAAAATATTGCCGAGCGTATTGGATAACGAATACAGCCCGATGACAAAGCCTACAATAAATGAGCTGGCGCCGACAGAGGCTGCAAACGTACTCATGACCGGAAGCTGGGAAAATAAATCGAAAAAGGAAAAAAACACAATGCTGTATACGAGCACCGCATAGTTGAAAGTCCGTAAGCTATAATTGGCCTGCACCTTCTTCAGCTTCCGGTCCAGCACAAAGTTGCCGAATGGCACAAAAGCGGCGATGGCAGCTGCGGCAGACCAAAGCAGGCTCCACTTCACCCGAATCGCGGCATAAAGGATAGCTGCTGCATATAAACAGAATATCCCCCCGTGAATGCTCCCTACTATCGTTACGGCTTTATCGAACCCCCAAATATATTTCAAGGGCATCGCGATGCCTAGCAACACTAATAAAGAAATACCATCTAGCAAACCGGCTATACGTAAAAAATAAATTGGATGTGACCGCACTTGTTTTGCTCCTCATTTATATTTTGAAAGGAATACTCTATTCTATCACTTTATGAGTAGTGAAATAGGATAGACACTAAAGATTCAAAATTGGAAAAGAGGAGTACAAGAGGCAACTCAAAGCGGGTCAACGCTGCCTCCGCTCCAAATCATCCACATAATTTTTGGCTTCCTTGAGGCCAACACCGCTTACTTCCCGGTATTCCTTGATCGCTTGAATCCTTTTTTCTGCGGCGATCAGCATAAGCAATCGTTCATCTATATTTGCTGCTTGATTGGAAAGTGTATCTTATATGATGGTTCATTATAACACAACATTTGGCCTGCTCTTGCTTTTAGAAAGGGGGCTGTGCTTAGCTCCATTCACTTGCATCAAAATCCACTTATTGGGTAAAGCTAACTTCGATTATTCTCGGATATTTGCAGCATAAGGGGGTGGACCATCATGACGAATGACACGAAGCTGTTCGAAGAGCTTCACCATAATGTGAAGGAAATGAGAAAGCGCATCGGGCACAGTCCAGACGTGGTTATTCGCTCGTTCATGATGGGCCGTTTGGGCTTTCAGGCTGCGCTTATCTATATCGATGGCTTGGTCGACAAGCCGATGATTCATGAACAAGTGCTCAAGCCGCTTTTGCATCTGGAGAAAAACGCTGCCGGATATGACAGAAGGGCGACGATAGCCGAGGCGATTATTTCGGCAGGCGAGGTGAAGGCGCAAAATCAACTTGATGCTTGTGTCATGGAGGTGTTGTCTGGCAACACCGTATTGCTTTTGGATGGGACAGATACGGCGCTCGTCATTGACACTCATGGCTGGGAGCGCCGCTCGATTGAGGAGCCGGTTTCGGAAGCGGTCGTGCGCGGCCCGCGGGACGGCTTCACCGAAACGTTGCGCAGCAATACAGCCATGCTCCGCCGCCGTATCAAAGACCCGAGCTTCACGATGGACATGTACAAAATCGGCAGGCGCTCCCAGACCGATATCGCTTTACTGTACATGAAAGGGCTCACAGATGAAGCGTTGGTGGAGGAAACGAGAAGCAGGCTGAAGCAAATTGATATTGATGAGGTGCTGGAATCCGGTTATATCGAGCAGCTCGTTGAAGACAATGTGATGTCGCCATTTCCTCAGGTGCAAAATACCGAACGGCCTGACCGGGTGGCGGGTGCTTTAATGGAAGGCCGGGTTGCTATTCTAATCGATGGAACCCCTATTGCCCTCATTGTGCCCGTAACGTTTGCGATGATGATGAGCTCGCCAGAGGATTATTATGAGCGCTGGCTGCCTTCCTCGCTCATTCGGCTGCTGCGTTATGGAGCAGCTTTTATCGCTCTGTTCCTGCCTTCGCTGTATATTGCTCTTATTTCCTATAACCATGGACTTATTCCAACCAAGCTGGCCATATCGATTGCTGCAGGCAGAGAGGGCGTGCCGTTTCCCTCAATTGTAGAAGCGCTCATTATGGAAATTACGCTTGAAATTTTGCGCGAGGCGGGGCTGCGGCTGCCAAAGCCGATTGGACAAGCGGTTGGCATCGTCGGAGGACTTGTCATTGGTCAAGCCGCGGTACAAGCTGCAATTGTCAGTCCGATTATGGTTATCGTCGTGGCGCTGACGGCGATATCCTCGTTTGCTTTTCCACAGTATGGGGCGGGTCTGGCGATTCGCATTTTGCGCTTTGGCATGATGATGGCGGCTGCGGTACTGGGCCTTTATGGGGTCATTTTGTTTTATATTTTGATTACCGTTCATATGACCAGGCTTAAAAGCTTCGGCGTTCCTTACCTCTCGCCGTTTGTGCCAGCGCGCCCTTCGCAGTGGAAGGACCTTTTCCTCCGTTTTCCGCTCCATATGTTGAAACGGCGTCCCGCCATGGTCAGCCCTCAGGACGATAAGCGGCAGAAATAGAGACAAGGGGAATGCAGCATGAAGACAAAGGATAGGAGCAAGGAATCGATTACCGCTACTCAAGCCGCGATGATGACGGCGAAAGCAATGATCGGCACAGGCATTCTCGTGCTGCCGCAAAGCGTTGGCAAAAGTGTGGGAACGCCCGACGGATGGCTGTCTGTTCTGCTTAGCGGCATATTGGCTATGATGTTCGGCTTCATTATTGTAAAGCTTAGCCAGCGCTTTCCCGGCAGAACCTATTATCAATACAGCCAAGAAATTATTGGAAAATTGATCGGTTCCTGCGTTGGGGCTATGATGTGCCTGTATTATATTTTTTCCGCTGGCTACTTGCTGCGTGTCATGGGGGAGGTTGTGCGCATGTATTTGCTGGATAAAACGCCGATCGCCATTATCATGCTCACATTTATGGGGGTTGCCATTTATATGACGACAGCGGGAATCAACGCGATCGCGCAGCTTATCGAGATTTTTTTGCCGATCATTGTCCTGATTATGGTTGCTTTTATCGTTTTCAGCTTCGGTGACTTTGAGCTGGACAATTTGCGCCCGGTATTGGGGGAAGGCATTGCGCCGGTGCTGAAAGGAATTGAGCCATCGATTTTATCCTACAGCGGGTTTGAAGTGATGCTGTTCGTGACGGCCTTCATGACGGATGCCCGCAAGGCGCTCAAGGCAACCTTCGCCGGAATCGGCTTGACAGCGGTGCTATATACGCTGGTTGTTGCTGTTGCGATTGGCTCCTTAACGGTGGAGGAGGTGCAGACCGTAACGTGGCCAACGATGTCAGTCGCAATGAACATTGAGCTGCCCGGCGGATTTTTCGAGCGATTCGAGTCTTTGTTTACCGTCTTGTGGGTTATATCGATGTTTACAGCCTTCGTGATGTACCATTATGGAGGAAGCTTGGGGTTTGGACAGCTAACGGGCAAAAAATTTCAGCTATTCGCCTATTTGTCTTTGCCTTGTATTTTTTTGATTGCCATTTGGCCAAGCAATTTGAACAAGCTGTTTAAGCTTGGCGACTATATCGGTTATGCTTCGTTTTTTATGTTCGGCACCATTCCCATTATTTTTTTTATAGTGGCGGCGGTGAGGAGGGTGGGGCATGGAACTAAAAATAAGCGCGCGTAATCGATCTGTTGTGCTGCTCATGCTCGTCATCCCTTTGCTGCTGACGGGCTGCTGGGATCGTAATGAAATTGAGGAAACGGGCATTGCGCTTGGAGTCGGCATTGATTTTCCAGCTGGACAAGAGGAAGGGGCCAGGCCGATCATCGCCATGACCCATCAATTTGCCCTGCCCAACCAGTTTTCGGAGAGCACCAGCAGCAAGGTGCAGAAGGATTACGTCAACATGTCCAGCGCTGGGCCAATCGTCTTCGATAACATTAGAGAGCTGTCTACCCGATCTGCAAGGCCACCTAATTATGAGCATCTGCAAGTCATTGTTATTAGCGAGAAAGCGGCTCGGGAGCTTGATCTGAAAAATGTCATTAACTTTTTTCTGCGCAATACCGAAACACGGCGTTCCATCCGCGTCGTCATTTCTCACGGAAAGGCGAGCGATATTTATCAACAACAGAAGAGTACGAAAACCCCGGCTTTGGAGCTGCGCGAGCTAACGGACAATTATCGCAAGACGCTGCGTATTCCTCCGGCGCTAACGCTTGGCAATATGTCGGAGCATCTGACCGGGCAGTCCAGCTTTGTCATTCAAGGCGCAGGCAACTCGCCAGAAGGGGCGAAGCTCACGAGCGCAGCAGTCATTAGGGGGACAACAGCCCGGATGATCGGCTTTCTCAGTGAAATCGAGACGGTGGGGCTGAACTGGCTGCTTGGCAACAATCACTCTAATGGCATTGTGGAGGGGATTGAGCCGGACAGCGGCGCCATGCTTGGTTATGAGGTGCGGAAGATGACGTCCAGCATTCAGCCGATCGTCCAGGGGGACGAAATTTCTTTTCAGGTGAAGATTAAGACAACGGGCAAGCTGCGGGAGGATTGGGCATTTCCTGGCGACGCATTTGATGCTGATTTCATCAATCGTGCAGAGAAGGCTACGGCGGTCATGATTAAGCAAATGGCGGAAAAAGCGCTCGCCAAGACGCAGCGCCAGTACAAGGTTGATGTAGCGGGTTTCGGCAAGCGCCTCAGCATTAAGAAGCCGGCGGTATGGAAACGGGTGAAGGATGGCTGGGAGGATCGCTTTAGTCGAATGCCTGTTTCTATTGTGGTGGAAGTTGATATTCAGGAGTTTGGCACAAGAGGAACGAAGCGAAATTAGACCGCGTTGAAGACTAGGAGAAAATAGTCGACAGCGCGGTATTTACATTGGAATGAATAGAATAAAAAAATATAAATCCTACTATTACTTTATGGTAGAATTGTTAAGAATAATATAATTTAGCTTAATGTAATGGTGCCTAAAGCGCCAGAATCTATCATTATTTTAAGCGATACAGTATAGCGATATAATTGAGGGGGATTTTTGTGAAAAGATGGCTTGCTGCAATAATGGTTGTCATTCTATTTGTATATCCGATGCTGCTGCCACCAAAAGCATCTGCAGCGGGGACGATGTTTACATCCGTTGCTTCACAACTGGGCACCACAATGGCGCTGGATGCAAGTGGTCAAATCTGGGCTTGGGGCAGCAACATATCTGGTCAATTTGGAGACGGGACAAACGTTTCCTCGCATACTCCGAAAAAGATTACGGTCATGGATAATGGCGCAACTGTGACGTTCAAGGAAGTGAAGCCAGGCTTCAATTCCGCACTTGCCTTGGACACGAGCGGGCAGCTGTGGTCGACAGGAGATAATGGAGATGGCCAATTGGGACTTGGCGCTGGGACTGCGAGTACGATGGTCTGGACAAAGGTTGAAGTGATGGACGGCGGTACAGCTGTCACCTTTAAGAAAATCGCCTCCCTGCGCACTACTTCGCTTGCGTTAGATAGCAATGGAACGCTTTGGATATGGGGTTTCAGATCGTGGACGCCTGATCCTTATGTCCCTACTAAAAGGGAATTGACGGACGGCAACGGAGACCCTGTCGTTTTTGAAACGCTGGAGGGAAATGAGGAGAACGGAATCGCAATCGATTCGACGCAGCATATTTGGGAGATTTTCCATGGCCAGTATATGCCCACGCCATTAGGGGTGATGGATGGCGCGTTGGAAGCCGAATTTCAATCCATCGCAGTCGGAGCAGGCTATGGTACGGGTACGTTTCTGATGCTTTCCATCGACAGCATCGGCAACGTATGGACCTGGGGAGGAAATGATCAAGGGCAGCTTGGTGATGGACAAATCTCCAGCGATAGATGGTTCCCAGAGAAAAATCCGGTGCTAGACAACGGGAACCCGGTGAAGTTCACACAAGTTTCAGGAGGCAACAAGCATGTTCTGGCGCTCGATGAAAACGGTGATATGTGGACATGGGGATTGAATGCTGCCGGGCAGCTTGGAGACGGCACAACATTAAATTCCGCTCCCCATAAAGTAGCCGTATCGGATAATGGTACGTCTTTTCAATTTGTCTCTCTAACTGCCGGTTTTGATGTATCGTATGGGCTTGACCAAGATGGCCGATTATGGTCGTGGGGAAGTGAATATATGCTTGGTGATGGGGGAAATGGCACCGGGTCGCAAGCAACGCCTGTGAAAATATTTCTGCAGCCTGCGGTAACGCTGCAAACGTCGGTAGCATCGTCTACCTATCTCCAGCCCATTACTTTGACCGCTTCCCTTACTGGTGATTTCGACATTCCGACTGGGAACGTTGAGTTCAGGGACGGGGGCTTGCTGCTGGGCTCCTCTTCACTTGCTGCGAACGGAACGGCAACCTTAACGGTTTCGTCACTGCAGCCGAGAACTCATACCTTCACTGTACATTATGCAGGTGATGACTATTATTTAGCGAGATCAACGAATAATTTGGCCTTTCAGGTAACGATGCCAGATGCGCCAGTTATTTCTATAACGCCATCAACGACCGCACAGACGAATGATCCGGTAACGCTGAACGTCACCACGTCAACCTATGGTATTGGCAATTCGCTGCACAGCTTGAAATGGCTTCCGGGCGATCATGGTGCGGCCGCATTTGCGGGTGCTGGAACCGACCTATTGGCTGCTGGAAGCTTTGATGTGGCCAGCAATGGCAGCTATACGGTTTACGCCAAGGATTTGGCAGGCAATGAAACGGTGAGAAAAATGGAGGTTGCGAACATTGTTCCACTACCGAATGACAGCCTCATCAGCCCTGTGGCTGCCAGCTTTGATAAATACACGGGAGCAGTGGCAAATGTTGACGTGGCAACGGGGCTGACGCTGAACGGCAACACGCTTAGCAGCGTTGCTAACGGCGCAGCGGCGCTCGTTCTAGGAACGGATTATACTGTAACAGGCAGCACAGTAACGATTCTGAAGGCATATATGATGTCGCAGCCGGTCGGTACAACGAGCCTGACATTTATGTTTAGTGGAGGAGCAGCTCAGACGCTGACGATAACGGTAGGCGATTCTACGCCAAGCCCAACACCGACACCGACACCGACACCGACACCAAGTGCTACACCAAGTCCTAGCCCAACGGCCACACAGATTCCGTCACCAAATCCAGCTTCGACTTCTTCTAATGTACGGCCTAACTATCAAATTGTGACGGATTCGTCAGGCAGAGTTGTGGTCATTGTTGATCCTTCTGTACTGGTAACCGAGAAGAAACCGGATGGAACGAATGTTCAAAAGCTGATGGTCCCGGAAAGTATTTTGAATCAGGCTGCTGGCCAGTTAAAGGACCCAGCGAACCCGATTATTATAATTAGAATCGACAATAAGGAAAGCGCCGTTCAGGTTCAGCTTCCAGCTTCATCGATTGCAGCTATTGGGAAGACTTTCTCGAATGCCGTAATCGAGGTCGAAATAAAAGGCTCCAGCATGCAGCTTAAGGCTAGCGTGCTTGATCTGGAGAAGCTGGCGAAGCGGCTTGGCGTTTCCGTATCCGAATTGAAAATCAATTCAACGATGGAGCAAGTCAGCGATACTGTGCGTAATGAGCTTACACGGGTTGGAAATGACAAAGGGTTCAGTCTGCTAGGCAGCGTTGTTGATTTCAAAGTAACGGCTGAAGCGAACGGGCAGACGGTTGACATAAGCGATTTTGGTGGGACGTATATGGTTCAAGCCATTGTAATTGATCAGACAGTCGCGGGAGATTTGGTTTTTGCCGTGCATTATGATCCTGCGACTAGACAGGTTTCATATATTCCAACCCAATTGGGCGAAAGAAACAACGGCAGCAAGCAGGCCGTCATGAGAACTCCTCATCATAGCATCTATGCTGTAATCAGGAAGGACGCTCCTTCTTTTGCCGACATGCAAGGACACTGGGCGAAAGCAGAGGTTGAGCAGCTTGCTGCCAGGTTCATTGTTAATGGCATTTCCGCTGAGCGTTTCGCTTCGAATGACAGCATTACGCGGGCTGAATTTGCTTCTTTACTCGTGCGCGGAATGGGAATCTCTTTAAAGCATGACTCCGAGTATAAAGGTTTTACGGATATAGCCCCGACTGCATGGTATGCTTCTGCGGTAGAAGCAGCAGTAAGAGCCGGACTTGTTCAAGGACTAACCACTGAGCGCTTTGGGCCCAATGAGCAGATCAGCCGGGAACAGATGGCGGTTATGATTGCCAGAGCATTGACGATTGTCTCCAAAGACGGAACTGAGCCAGTAGATAGCGGGGCGCAGGCTGCATTTGCCGATCAGGATCTGATCTCCCCGTGGGCTGAGACCGCAGTTGCCGAGACAGCTAAAGCAGGGATAATTACCGGAATGGCCGACCAAACCTTCGCGCCTAAAGACTTTGCAACTAGAGCGCAGGCGGCAGTGATGCTGAATAGATTTTTGCAAGCAGTAGGATTTATCGGCTAATACGATTCTCATATGTTTCATAGATAACGACTAGGCAAAAGGCACCTGTAACTTGCAGGTGTTTTTTGCTTTTTTAAATGAAGCGAAACGCCCAGCAGGGCAGGAAATAAGATGAATTATGTCGAATCATTTTAAAGGCTTTATTGGATCTGTGAGCGTTTGGGCAGCTGTATGATTATTCCCATTTTATATCGTATAAACTCAATATTTTACAATTTCGTAACGCTTGGTGTCCCGAGCGTTTTTTTGTATGCAAAAGCATAAAATATGCGCGAAGCAGCGCCTTTTTTTCACTATGCTTATAAATTTTCAAGGCTATAGCTATTTTTTTATATAATCGGGATAATAGTGGTTAGTATAAATAGAAGGTCCATAAATAGATCACATCGGGGGCTGTAAGGATGATTCATGTTGAGTTGGAGTGGGCGGAGTCTCATTTTCCACTATATGCTGCTGCCAGCATTCATTCGCTGTACAGCACTTCAAATATGCCCATGTATAAAATAAACGAGAATGCAGCCTCGCTCCTGGCGATCGCCAGCGGCAAAGGCACGCTCACGATGAACGATCAGACGTATGAGCTGACGGAAGGCAGTGTTATCGTTATCCCCGCGCAAACCCATGTGTCTTTAGTGACTAGCGCGGTGCAGCCGCTGCATGCCTATAAGCTGGTAATTGGCACAATCGAGCAGCAGCGTACTTTAGCCGCGGGTGCAATCGTACGGATAAGCGAGGTAGCTGGTGGCCTGAATAGCCTGTTTATTCCTCATGCGCCAGCCGTTGTCTCGCAGATGGAGGAGCTGTATGTCCATCGACTGCCTGCGCATGAGGTGCGTCATATGCAAAATCAAATTCTTTTTCACCAAATACTGCTGTACTTGCTGGAGTGGATGGACGCCAAATATGCAACGAGCGACAAACCGTCAATGGAGCGAAGCGTCGCATATTTAGAAAACCATTTTAATGAAAAAATAACACGTGAGCAGCTGGCGGCAATGGCTGGGGTCAGTCCGTCGCATTATTCGACCTTGTTTAAGCAGCTTAACGGCTTTTCGCCTAATGAATATTTGTCACGGCTGCGTGTCCACCGCGCCAAGGAGCTGCTAATTAACGGTTCGGGCACGCTTAGGGAAATTGCGCTTAAGGTAGGCTACCATGATGAGTTTTATTTGAGCCGGCGCTTCAAGCAGCAGACGGGTGCTGCTCCTTCAGGGTATAGCCGAGACTCTTTGCAGCATGTAGCCGTGCTGCTCCTTCCTTACGCCAGCCATTTAATGCTGCTTGGGCTGGAGCCTGCCGTTACGATTACGGAAAGCAGCGAATATGTGAGTACCGCAGATATGCCGCCTCCGCAAACGATGCGCTTCATTCATGCCGAGAGCTCGCCTGAACAGGTGAAATCGGTATTGCTGGATGCGAAGGTGGAGCTCATTATTGCTGCGAAGCAGCATTTGCAGCAATATGGGCTGAGGCCCGAGCAACTGCGGGCGATAGCGCCTGTCGTGGAAATTTCATGGATGGACATGGGGTGGAAGGAGCATTTGCGGCTCATTGCCCAAGCGGTGCAGCGAGTAAGTGCGGCCGAGCAGTGGCTGCATACGTTTGAGCGGCAGGAGCAGGAGGCGCGTGCTCTCGTCCAGCAAAGTCCCGCCGCGCGCGAGATCATCACAATACTAGTCATTAAGCCGGAGAGGCTGCTCATATATGGGGCGCGAAATGTAGGATATGTGCTGTATCAATCTCTAGGCCTGCGGCCGCCTGCACGGATTGCGGAGGAAATGGACAAGCTGGGAGAGCAATTTCATTCTGTGCCAATTGAGGCAGCGGAGCTTGCGGAATATGCGGGGGACCGGATCGTCGTCATTGCGTTTCCAGATGAGAAGGGCTCAACGCTCCATGCGCAGAAAACGTTTGAGTCGCCGTATTGGCTCAGCCTTCCCGCAGTGAAGCAAAATAAAGTACATGTGCTGGATAAGGACGAATGGGTGCCATACAACCCGATTTCGATTCGGCTGCAGCTTGGACGTGCGGTAGCTTTATTTACGGGCAGCCAATAGTCCAAGCTATTTTTCGAACAAAAAGGCATGGCTTGGCGCATAGGTGGCCTCTATAATGATGAAAAGCGAATGCGAATGATTTTCATAATCACAAGGTGAAACGGCTGTCGCCGTCCTTTGGCAGCGCGGCGCGTTTCAGTCCGAGAAATATAGAGAAAGGATGGCGAAATAGTATACTTTCCTATATTTCAAGGTGAAACGGCTGTCGCCGTCCTTTGGCGGTGCAGCGCGTTTCAGTCCGAGAAAAATATAGAGAAAGGATAGAAAAAATTATATACATTCTTATATTTTAAAAAAGGGAGAGAGTCATCTTATGAAAAAGCTTTTTATTCCGCTTCTACTTCTTATGGCGGTTGCACTTAGCGCTTGCAGCGGAAATCAAGCGGGTAATGCCGGAGCTGCCGGAAATGCGGGAAACAGCAGCAATACGGGCAATACTAGCACGTCAGCTGCACCTTCGGCAGAGGCGGAATCTGCAACGTTTACATATCAATCTGAAAATGGTCCAGTCGAGGTGCCGACAAATCCGCAGCGCGTCGTCGTGCTGACGAGATTTTTGACGGGCAACGTCATGGCTTTGGGTGTGCCTTTAGTCGGTGCGGATGAAATGTCCAAGGCGAACCCGAATTTTGAAGAGAAGTTAAAGGATGTTGAGGCGGTTTCCGACGAAAGTATTGAAAAAATCATCGAGCTGCAGCCTGATCTGATTATCGGGCTTTCCGACATTAAAAATATTGATAAATTCAAGCAAATCGCGCCTACGGTTACCTTTACGTACAACAAGGTCGATTATTTGACGCAGCAGCTCGAAATCGGCAAATTGCTGAATAAAGAAAAAGAAGCGCAAGCCTGGGTCGATGATTTTTCCGCAAGAACGAAAAAAGCGGGCGAAGAAATTAGAGCGAAGGTCGGCGACAATGTGACGGTTTCGGTTATCGAAACGTTCAATAAGCAGCTGTACGTTTACGGCTACAATTTTGGCCGCGGCACCGAGCTGCTTTATGGCGATCTTGGTCTTGGCATGCCGGAAAAAGTGAAGGAAGGCACGAAAACAGACGGTTATTTCGCCGTGTCGACCGAAGTTCTGAAGGACTATATGGGCGATTACGTCATTTTTAGTAAAAATGCGGATGAAGACAATTCGTTCCAAAATACCGAAATTTACAAAAGCGTCCCTGCCGTCGTCAACAACCACGTCTTCGAGGTCGATGCGAAAGGGTTTTATTTCAACGATCCATTGAGCTTGGAGTATCAGCTTGCGTTTTTCAAACAAAGCTTTCTCGGCCAATAATCCTATCCCATTTGAAGAAAAGATGAGATTGAATTGAAAAAGAAACAAGGCGCAATTTCGTTTTCCTGGAAGCTGGCCGGCAGCACACTGCTGCTGGTCGTTTGCTTCATTCTTTCGCTTCTATTAGGAGCAAAGGAAATTCATTTGCAGGACTTATGGCTCGCTCTGACATCCGATTCCAAGGGCGACAACCTTCTCGTCCTGCGTGAAATTCGGGTGCCGCGCGAGCTGGCTGCTATTTTGGTTGGAGCGGCTTTTGCTGTATCTGGCGCGATCATGCAAGGAATAACCCGCAATCCGCTTGCTGATCCGGGCTTGCTGGGTTTAACCTCGGGCGCGAACATGGGGCTGGCGCTGACCTTTATATTTTTGCCAGGGCTAGGTTACTTCGGCATGATGATCGCCTGCTTTTTAGGCGCTGCTTTGGGGGCCGCTTTAGTGCTCATCCTTAGCTCTATGCGCCGGGGGAGCCTGTCTCCCATGCGGATTGTGCTGGCGGGCGCGGCGATTTCAGCTTTTCTCTACGCCATTTCAAGCGGTATCAGCCTAGCCTTCAAAATATCCAAGGATGTGTCCATGTGGACGGCTGGCGGCTTGATTGGCACGACTTGGGGACAGCTTCAAGCGATCGCTCCGGTTATTTTGATCGGCATACTGGTAGCGCTTATGCTCTCGAGCCAGCTGACAATTTTGAGCCTAAGCGATGATGTGGCGGTGGGACTCGGGCAAAAGCTTGTACAAATCAAAGCGATTTTGTTTGTTCTTATCATTATGCTTACGGGGGCAGCGGTTGCGCTGGTTGGGAACATTGCTTTCGTAGGCTTAATGATTCCCCATATCGTTCGCTTGGTTGTTGGAACCGACTATCGGTATATCATGCCGATTTCGGTATTTACAGGCGCATCCTTTATGCTGCTTGCCGATACGCTTGCCCGCACCATTAATGCGCCTTATGAGACGCCAATGGCCGCGATTGTGGCGATGGTGGGCTTGCCTTTTTTCCTCATTGTCGTGCGTAAAGGAGGCAAAGCTTTCTCATGATTCCACGTACACTAGCTCGTAAACAACGTTTGATTTTGCTTGTCGGCTTAGGGTTAATCGCTGTGGTTGCGGTGGTGAGCATGGGCTTAGGCTATGCATCTCTGTCCTTTGACCGGCTGCTTCCCGTTTTGCTTGGGCAAGGCACGTTTAAAGAGGAGTTTGTGCTGTTTTCGGTACGGCTGCCTCGCATCTTTATTACCTTGCTTTCAGGAATGGCGCTCGCTTTATCCGGTTCGATTTTGCAGAGCGTAACCCGCAACGAATTGGCGGACCCGGGCATTATCGGCATTAATTCCGGGGCAGGCGTAGGCATTGCGATTTTCTTTCTATATGTTCCGGTGAGCGTAGGATCGTTTGTTTATGTTTTGCCGGTAGTTGCCTTTATCGGGGCATTGCTCACGGCTGCATTAATCTATGCTTTCTCGTACAGCAGAAGCCGCGGTCTTGATCCGATACGTCTGGTGCTGGTCGGCGTCGGTTTTTCTCTGGCGCTGTCGGGTATTATGATCGTCATCATTTCCGCAGCGGAACGCTCCAAGGTCGATTTTATATCCAAGTGGCTGGCAGGAAACATATGGGGAACGGATTGGCCGTTTATTTGGGCGCTGCTTCCTTGGCTCATCCTGCTTATTCCATTCACTCTGTATAAAGCTCAGCGGCTCAATCTGCTCAGCTTGAACGAGGAGTCGGCGCGGGGTGTCGGCTTGAATCTTGAACGTGAGCGTCTCATGCTGATTGTCACTGCCGTAGCCTCTGCTGCTGCTGCGGTATCTGTGACGGGCGGCATCGCTTTCGTGGGGCTAATGGCTCCGCATATTGCAAAGACGCTGGTTGGTCCGCGCAATCAGCTGTTTATTCCGGTCGCTGTGCTGCTCGGCGGGTTGCTGCTGCTGCTCTCGGATACGATTGGCCGCAACATTGTCGATCCTGATGGTATCCCGGCTGGCATTATGGTATCGTTGATCGGCGTACCGTATTTTGCATATTTGCTGTTGAAAAAATAGCGTGGCTTCAGCACGAAAAGCCCTGCCCCATGTGGAAGAAGTTCCACTGGTGCAGGGCTTTTTCTGCATGAATCCATTCAAATTCATTTACACATTCATCTTCAAAATTTCTTCAATGATAATAGCTGGATCGGTAAACATGACGAGATGGCCGGAATGGGGAGCTTCGACAAATCTGCCGCCCGGCAAGGTAGCTGCGGTTTCGCGATGGGCAGCTATAATAGCCGTTCTTATTTTTTGTTCCGAGCGTATCGGCTTCGTTCCCGAAATGACGCACACCTCCAAATCGCCAAGCGCTGGAGGCGTGGTGCGAAGCGAGGCCAAATCGTCCAGAAATGGCGTTAGTTCAGCCGCCAGCGTGCTCGCAGCCGCAATCGTAAAATCCTCCTTGCGATGATCTGCTGCTACATCGGCAGGCTGCACGCTGCCGGGGCGGCTGCCAAGCAGGCGATATAGACCGAGCCGCGCCAATAGCGGAAATAGCACTCGGCTCATCGCAAACCGTTTAGCCACAGCTTTGCCGAAGTACATCGCGCAATTTTCGTCGGACTGGTCGACCAATACAATACCGCGTATGCGTGAAGGATTTGCCGCTGCTGCGGCGCGAACGATCGGGCCGCCCCAGCTGTGGCCCACGAGAATAAAGGGGCCGGGACCAAGCGCTTCGAGCAAAATGCCGAGGTCATCGGCGAGTCTATGAAGCGTGCGGGGAGCCGTATCGGCATCGCTGCGTCCGCTGCCCGCACGGTCATAAACGACGGCGCGGGCATGCTTGGCAACGATTGGTTGAACGAGGCCCCAGGTCGAACGGGAAAATCCCATTCCTGATTCAAAAACGACCGTCACCTTGCCGCTTCCTTTGACCATATAATGCAGCTTGCGTCCATCGCCAGTGGTGACATATGCACTTGATCCAAATGAATGTGGGGGTGTAGGGATCATGTTCATGAATACCTCCATTTGGTGAGCCGATTACATTTGCGAAAAGTAGGATAGGGCTGACAGCATTAGCTGAGCAGCTTCATCTCCTTCGCCTGAGCGACTGCTTTTGTGCGCCGATTGACCTTGAGTTTAGCAAAAATATTTTTTACATGCACCTTTACCGTGCTTAGGGCGATAATGAGATGCTCGGCAATCTCTTTATTGGATAAGCCTGAGGCAAGCAGGGCAAGCACCTCGAGCTCGCGCTCCGTAAGCGGCTCTGCAATCAAGCTGGGAGGCGGCTGCATATCATCGGTTTCCTTGCTGGCCTGAAGCTCGGGTTGCTCCGGCAAGCTTTGCAGAACACACATTAGTAGACCGTAAGAGGCTATAGCGAGCAATACCGGTATGCGTTCAGCTGTGAACACGCCGCTTGCCAGCTTATTTTCAAGATAAAGCACGCCGAGCATGGTGCCGTGAACAGCAACGGGGATGCATATAACCGACTGGGGCCGATGCTTTCCCATATAAGGGTTATGGATAAGCCAGCTTTCTTCGGCTCCGGCATAATGAACCTTCTCCTGTGTACGAAGCACATAGCGGATAATGCCTTCTGGCAGCAGGGAGCTGTCCTTCAGCTCGAAAGGGGACGGGACAGTCTGCTCCTCCGAGGCGGCATAAACCTGAACAGAAAGGACATCATGGCTGCCTGTTAGCAAGGCTCCCTTGCTTGCGCCAGCATGCCTCAATATCGTTCTCATGATTTCCGCAAGCACGGCGTCCATATCGAGCGGGTTCGCTATCGCTTGCGTGGTTTGCAATATGGCGGCGAGATCAAGGCTTTCCGTTGCCAGCGTTTCGTTGCTGTGGAAGTAGGCTGGAGCAGCTGGCTGCTCCTTCTGGCTCCTATCCGTATCGGCAGGCAGGGCGTATAAGGACATTCGTGCAGAAGCGGAATCTGCTTGTGTCTGCTCTTGCCGCCGCAAGCTAAGCAGCTGCTCCTCCAAATGCTTAGATTTTACGTACACTTCCCACTGCATATACCCGTCGTGTGCGGTCTGCAAATAAAATAAAGCCGTCTTGATCTTAGCTTGAGCCATATAGTAGTTCGCTGCGAGTTCGGCTGCTAGGCTGATCGCTTGAATATCGCTCACCTCTCTGGCCTGGCGCAGCGCTTTGTCATAAAGCTCCTCTGCCTCGCTTCGCTTATTGCAGACGCGAGCATATTCTGCATAAAGAATGTGGGATCTTGCCTGATAAAAATCCGGACTCCATAGGGCCCATTTTCGCAAATGGCCAAGATTGCGCAGCAGGCTATTTCTCATAGCCGGGTGTTTGCGCAGATCGGGATAGGCCGCCATGATAGCTAGCGATTCATAAAACAGGCATTCCGGCAAATGGGGCAAATGCGTGGCGTAGGCTTCATGCGTCTTCGCTTGGCTGGCCCATTGAATCGCATCGTCATAGCGCCCCAGAAGGCAGCAAAGCTGCGTTTTGTAAGAGCTGAATTGAAATAAGGTAGTAGCTGCCGTCTCCTCACGGCGAATTTGCGTTAAAAATTGCTCTTCATCAAAGCCAGGTCCGCTGAAGGAGTCCGGCGCATTCGTTCGGCCTTGCAGCGCGAGAAAAAACTGCTGATAAAGGTAAAAATTTTGCCGTACGAATTCATCCTTCGTCGTATCCAGTACAACCATATAGTCGGCTATTCTCCGATTTAATTCGCTTAGCGGCGCTCTTGCGTACAGGGCATTGATATGGGCTCCGATCGCATAGCTGGCAAACACATAATCGCCAGAGTCCATACCTAGACGCATCGCTTGGGATACATAAAAATCGCCTTCCCCAGCCTTGCCGGCAAATTGGCACAATACTCCGCCGTAGATCGTATAGGTTTTGCTTTTAACGGAAGAGATATTGTATCGCTCGGAAAGCTCCACGCCTACCTTGCCAATGGCATAGCCCTTGTTGAATTTCCCCATTGAAATGCCCAAAATCATGCCGTAAGCCGAATAGGCAGCAGCGGAAACAGGTGTGTTCCCATGTTTAAGCGACAGCTGGATCGCCCGGCATATGAGCAGAAAATATACTTTTTTATTCGTAAAGAAGGTAGAGGGCACCATCGCAAAAATCAAATTCATCGCTGCGATCCGGTCCGCATCAGTCATTTCCTTCAGCTGGGCAAGCTTGTCATAGCGGTTGCGCAGCAGCATTTCAATTCGCAAGCCTTCAATCATAAGCATTTGGCTTCCAGGATTAGGATCAATGATAATGTGATGCTCCCTCAAGCTTTGCAGGCCGAGAGCGGTGCCTTCCAAATATTTGCCCTGATTGATATATTGCATAATTCGAATCATAAATACGCTGCTTCGTTCAGCCGGATTGCGCGCATAGCTAAGCAGCAGATCGATGTCGGCGCCAGATTGCTCATAATGGCCGCACATATATTCACATTCCGCTTTTTGGGCATAGAGGTCAAAACAAAGCTCAAAGGACGCCTCCCAATCGTCTTCGTTCAGCAGCACGACCCCTTTGTGAAAATAGCCTAAGGCTACATCATGGGCGGAGGAGGCTTTGGCCCGTGTTCCTGCCTCTAAATTAAGCCTCACGAGCTGAAGCCTTTCATCCGGGTCTAAGAAGAGCTTTGCGCCCCTGTTCAAATGATTGACGGCATCAAACGCATGCTCCTCGATCCCAGCTTCCGATGCAGCCTCGTGCTGCCTGTTCAAAAAACGGCCGATTTGGACATGCAGGTCCTGCTTCGCTGAATCGTCCAATTGGCTGTAAATCAGCTTCTGAATACTGTCGTGGGCAAAACGATATTGCTGCTTTTGAACGGGAAGGATGATTCCTTCTGCCTCAATAGCGGGCCATTCCGTGGACAGCGCCTCGATATTCTGTCGGGCGACCTGTGCAATGACATGCGGCGAAAAGGTGCTTCCTACACAGGATGCGATTTGGAGCAGCTTCTGCGCCGTGGAAGACAGTCTGTTCAATCTATACGCCATCAGATCATGAATGGCAAAGCTTGGCTCCTGCTCGATTATTTGCTCCCAATCCCATTGCCAGCTGCGTTTATCGTAGTTATACCTTAAACTGCCGTCATCCTGCATGCGAAGCAAAATTTGCTTGAAGTGAAAGGGATTGCCGCCAGATTTATGATAAAGCAGCTCCGTTAAAGACAAGGTTGTCTCGGCTGGGCTGTTCAGCGCCTCCATGACAAACTGCTGAATCGGCTCAATATCGAGCGGCGCCAGATGAAGATGGCGAACGACCGCTTGCTCCGAGATACTCCCATCCGGCTCATATCCGGGCAGCTTGCTGCGATCGGTTTCCAGATGGCGATACGCGCATACAAAGAGCAGGTACTGGCATTCTGGATCGCAGACTAGAGCATGAATAAGCTGCAGCGACGATAAATTTGCCCATTGCAAATCATCTATAAACAGCACAATGGGCTGCTCTTTTGAAGCTAAAGCCTGCACAAATTTGCGGAAAACGTATATGAAGCGTTTATGCGATTCATGGGCAGGCAGCTCCTCCGCCACAGGCACATCGCCCAGCAGCAGGGCAGCCTCAGGGATTATGGCGGTAATGACGCCGGCACCTGCCCCCAGTGCCTCCCGCAGCCGAAGCTTCCATTGTTCAGACTTATCCTTGTGCTCACCAAGCAAGTGGCGAATAAGTCCGCGAAACGCCTGAATAATCGGATGATAGGGGCTTTCATTCGCAAGCTGCTCAAACTTCCCTGTTATGTAGAAAAAATCCTGTGTGTGCAGCTGTTTGCGAAATACTTCATCGATGAGGGCGGTTTTGCCAATACCGGCTTCACCCGAAATATAGACTAATTCTGTGGAACCGAAGCAGGCGGAATAGAAAGCCTGAGTGAGTATTGAAAGCTCATACTCCCTGCCGTGAAAGCCGGGCTCCAGTATAAA
This sequence comes from Paenibacillus liaoningensis, assembly GCF_059609455.1. Lineage (NCBI taxonomy): Bacteria > Bacillati > Bacillota > Bacilli > Caryophanales > Paenibacillaceae > Paenibacillus > Paenibacillus liaoningensis. The sequence goes on along the minus strand of NZ_JCAALU010000022.1, from coordinate 72,075 downwards.
AGCAGGCTGGGAGTGGCCAACTTTGTCCAAATCAGCGAGCAGGAGGGAGAAATTGGGATAGCGTTTGTCTGGATTTTTTTCAAGCAGCTTCATAATAATTGCTTCCAGCCCATCAGGCCAAGCCTGCTGCTGATCCATTATTGGCGGAGGGCTCTGTACCAAATGCATATACACCCATTCAAGCGAATTGTCTGCGACGAAGGGCAGGCGGCTTGCCAGCATTTCGTAAAAAATGACGCCCAGAGAATAAAGATCGCTTCGCTCGTCGACCGCCCGCTGCATGCGCCCGGTGTTTTCCGGCGAGCAGTAGGCCAGTGACGGTTCGGAGATCAAATGTCCGGCCGGGCGAACATAGCGGTCGGCGGTGCGCTGTACGGCAAATCCGCGATCATTAACGGCAGCACTATTTTTATTAGGAAAAATCGTTATTCTCTCCGGCCGCAAATCAAGATGAATCATATGCTGCTGATGGAGCTCCCCTATGCTTGCCACAAGCGCTTTCGCCAAAGGCAGAAAAGTCTCAGGAGGCATCCCCCTTCCTTCCCCCATAAATTGTCTAAGTGGCATCGCGGCGGGAGCTAGACTTGGCTCCAATTGGCCGGTTGTATCATCGAAAGGCTGCATTCCTGTCATTACCTAACACCTCTGGCGTCAAATTACTCTTTCATTCCTTCTATTATAATAAATCGTGCGCCGTTTACGTGTGATTTCAGTGAAAATACTCCTTAAGAGGTATAGGGTTATAGCGGTTTTTACATTAATTTGGTACATACATAGAACATGGAGAGAGGCTGGGGTGAACAGACGATGACGGATGCCCTCATTGCTTTTGTCAGCACCATCATTTTGGGAATCGTAATTTTAGCGAAAATATGGTGGGATGGCGATGGTACGAGTTGGAGGTTTACGAAGTGGTATAGCGTTGTTTTTTTTGCGGTGGCTTTAGTAGTTGGCGGAATTACTTTTTTTAACAGTTAGAATGAATTTATTTATTGGGGGATTATGATGAAAGCATGGAAATGGAATAAACGATGGATTGCTGTATTTCTTGCAGTTGTACTTTTACTGGAGCTGCCATCTGTACGCTTAGCTGAGGCGGCGGGAACTGCAGTATTGGATCAGGAGAGTTTAGTTGTGTATGGGAATATATGGGTAGATGCTGTGAACCCGCGCTATCAAACCTTTACCCCAGCGGTAACGGGATACCTTGATGCCATTCATTTAAATCTTTCTGGTTCCTTTGGTTCTCCTGGGGCTCTTATCATTAGCATCTATAAGGAAGGCAACCTGTCAACCCCGCTTGGATCTGCACAATTAGCAGCAACGGGGTCAGACTGGAACGCAGTTGATTTTTCCGGGACATCGATTTATTTAACAAAGGAAACGATGTATCGAATGGTTGTTACTACGGAATATGCAGGCGGCTCGGGTTTTGGATGGTATAACAGCTCTACTGATACTTATACAAGAGGTTATTCTATTGCCAGCAGCCGTGATTTTTCTTTTAAAACATACATGGTCCCAGACTATTCGCTCTCTCCGGCCTTGAGCACCGTTTCAAGCGGTCAGGCGAGCCTTGCTGCCGACGGCACAAGCCAGACAACCGTGAGCGTGCAGTTGAAAGATGCGCAAGGAACGGCAATGACAACGGGAGGGGAGACGGTTGCGATTACGGCGACGAAGGGAACCGTAAGCGCCGTAACGGATAATGGGGACGGGACGTATTCGGCGACTTTGACTGCGCCGACAACAACGGGCAGTGCGACCGTGAGCGCGACCGTAGGCGGTCAAGCAATACCATCAACAGCGAGTGTGCAGTTTGTGGCAGGTGCGCCGTCTGCGTCGCAAAGCACGGTTGAAACGAGTGTTGCAACGCTAACGGCTAATGGTACGAGCCAGACGACTATAAGTGTGAAGCTGAAAGATGTGTATGGCAATGCCTTGACGAGTGGAGGAGCAGCAGTAACGATTGCTGCATCGAAGGGAACGGTAAGCGCTGTAACGGATAACGGAAATGGGACCTATACGGCAAGTTTAACTGCTCCTGTGACAGTAGGTAGCGCGACCATCAGCGCAACCGTTGGCGGTCAATCGATCACGTCAACAGCGAGCGTGCAGTTTGTGGCTGGAGCTGCTTCAACGGCGACAAGCACTGTGGAGTCAGCAGATGCGACCTTGACTGCCGATGGTGTGAGCCAGACAACGATAAGCGTGAAGCTGAAAGACGCGCAGGGCAATGCTTTGACGAGCGGAGGAGCAGTGGTAACGATTGCTTCGACGCGGGGGAACGTGGGCTCCGTAACCGATAACGGAGACGGAACTTATTCAGCGACACTGACAGCTTCGACAACGGTAGGTACCGCGACCGTCAGCGCAACCGTTGGCGGTCAATCGATCACGTCAACAGTGAGCGTGCAGTTTGTGGCCGGAGCTGCTTCAACGGCGACGAGCACAGTGGAGGTGGCGGATGCGTCCTTGACCGCCGATGGCACGAGCCAGACGACGATCAGCGTGAAGCTGAAGGATGCGCAGGGCAATATCTTGACGAGCGGAGGAGCAGCGGTAACGATTGCTGCTACTAAGGGGACGGTAAGCCCCGTAACCGATAACGGAGACGGAACTTATTCGGCGACATTGACAGCTTCAGCAACAATAGACAGCGCGACCGTCAGTGCAACTGTTGGAGGCCAGTTGATAGCGTCAACAGCGATCGTGCAGTTTGTAGTCGGTGCCGCTTCAACGGCAACGAGCACTGTGGAGGCGGCGGATGCATCCTTGACCGCAGATGGCGTGAGCCAGACGACGATAAGCGTTAAGCTGAAGGATGCGCAGGGCAATACCTTGACGAGCGGAGGGGCAGTGATTACGATTGCTTCGACGCGGGGTACCGTAGGTGTCGTTACGGATAATAGTGACGGAACGTATACGGCGCTGCTGACTGCGTCATCAACAGCAAGCACCGCTATTGTGAGCGCCAAAGTTGGCGGTCTGGCGCTTGCCGATACGGCAACCGTATCGTTTGTTCCAGGAGCTCCATCCGTATTAACTAGCAGAATTCAAGTGTCAGATGGGTCCCTAACCGCTGACGGAGCAAGCCAGACAACGATTCATGTAAGTCTGAGCGACGCACGGGAGAACAGTTTGACATCCGGTGGAGCGACGGTAACGATTGCTACGACGCTGGGTACTGTTAGTGCAGTGACGGATAACGGTGACGGCACGTATACAGCAACGCTGACTGCTCCGAATACGTTAGGTCAAGCGATTGTGAGCGCAACTGTGGATGGGCAGACGATACGGATGACCGAAGAAATCGAGTTCCTCGCCGGGGAGGTAAGCCCCTCCCAATCAACCGTCACCGCAAGTGCGGCAGTGGTTCGGGCAGACGGCAGCAACAGCGCCTTGATTTCCGTGAAGCTGCTGGATGATCATAACCATCCGATAGTGGGGCAAACGGTGCGGCTTCAAGCAAGTGGCGGGCACTCCATAATTGCTCAGCCTGCTGTAGTGACCGATTCAAATGGAATTGCTGTCTTTGCGGTGAGTAATACAGCCTCAGAGGACGTTACTTATTTTGCCGAAGAAGAGGAGAGCGGAGTTACGCTGGACCAAACTGTAGAGGTATCATTCGTCTATGATCAGCCTCCAACTATTGCACTGCAAGCAGACCCAACAGCAGCAACTTTTGGAACGGTGACTGTTCATACGTCGGCAGCAGCTATAGGGGAATTCAACCACATCGCTTCGATAAAATGGGCGGAAGGAAGTCGCAATGTCTCCTATTTTGAAACGGATGGCACGGAAATAACGGATCCATTTACCGTACAGACGAACGGAGTATATTCTGTCTACGCCCTGGATACCACAGGAAATGCTGCTGTTGCTACGATTAACATTCAAAATATCGTTCCTTTAAGCAGCAATGCGGATTTGTCGGAATGGGAATTAGCGGGAGCTGAAGGCGCGGTGAGCTTCAATTTTGATCCGGCCATTACGGATTATACTGTCAATGTGAGTCAGTCGACAGCTGGTTTGAACATGACACTGACCACGTCAAATGCCTATTCCGAAGTTTACGTAAACGGTACACAGGTGACGAGTGGCACGGCAACCGATGAATATTCGCTTGCTACGGGTAACAATACGTTTGAGGTTCGGATCGAGGCGCAGGATGGCACGATTAAAAACTATAAGCTCAACGTAAACCGCGCAGCAGCCGCTAATTCCAATTCAGGCGGCACCTCCAGTACGACTGCTTCTGCAGCGGATAAGTCGATTGTAATTCGAATTAATGATAAAGAAATAGCGGGTGCGGCTTCGCTCCAGATGGAAGCAAACGGGGCAAAGCGTATCAATGCCAAATTGGATGCTGTTACCATCAGTAAGGCGACGGATTCATTGTCCTCTTCGCCAGAGCAGACGATCTCTATTTTCATCGAAAATGAGGCGGACCAAGTCAGCTTGCAGCTTACGGCTGATGCAGCGGTCATGCTCTCCCAAAAGGCTTCGAGCGTTACATTGATGACGAAGTACGGACAGTATCGTTTGCCTATGGCCGAGCTGACAAGCAAGGAATACGGTTGGAGCAGTGCAACTGATATTCGCATTATGATTGGTATTGAAAAAAGTAAAACGTTAGCCGGCTTCCAGCAAGAAGCGGAAAAGGGCGGCTTTCAGCTCGTGGGAAATCCCCTCCAGTTTAAAATTGAACTGATCACCCCAAGCGGGCCAAAAGAGCTTTCCAGCTTCAATCGCTATGTGGAGAGGATCATTTATTTGCCAAAGAATGATTCCGGAATGGCCTCAACAGCAGTAGTGTGGGATGAGACGCTTGGCGTACATCCAGCACCAACGGTGTTTATGGAGCTGAATGGACGACAGGCTGCCATTATTCAAGGGTTTACGAACAGTACCTATGCACTCGCACTCAAAAAATCCGATTTAGTGGACATTCAAGGACATTGGGCTGCTGCAGAAATTTCCAGCATGAACAGCAGAATGATTGTTAATGGCCAGGATGAAAGCCATTTTAATCCGGAAGCTGCCATTACCCGTGCTGAAATAGCCGGATTGCTTGCAAGAGCATTAGGTTTGCCGAACGTAGGAAATCATACGGACTTCCACGACGTAAATGAGTCGAGCTGGTATAGTGGCGCTGTAGCTTCTGTAAAGGCCTATGGTATTATGGACGGGTTTAAAGACGGAACGTTCAGGCCAAACGAGCAGGTATCGAGGCAAGAAGCTATTGTCATCATCGTTCGTGCGCTGAGACTGGCAGAAGGGGCTTCGCTTGCAATAAATGACAATACAACAGTGGATTTATCCGAATACGCTGACGTTAATCAAATTGGGGAGTGGGCGCGCGAAGCGATACAGATTGCTATTAAGGAAGGTCTTGTAAAGGGCTATGGCAATAAGCTGCAGCCGAAAAAATTATTGACACGCGCTGAGACGACCGTGCTGATTTATCGAATGCTGCTGCAAGCAGAGCTAATCAACGATTAATTTTAAGTAGAAAAATGCGAAAAGACACTGCCAAGCAAGGCAGTGTCTTTTCGCATTTTATAGTCGACACCGCGATATCACTTGAAACGATACATAAAAACGTTAAGAACCTGTAGCTCCTGTAGCGCCGGTAGCGCCAGTAACTCCTTGAATGCCCTGAGCACCAGTCGGTCCAGTGGCGCCAGTAACTCCTTGAGCACCAGTAGCTCCTGTAGCACCAGTATTACCCTGAACGCCCTGAGCACCAGTAGCTCCTGTAGCACCAGTATTACCCTGAACGCCCTGAGCACCAGTAGCTCCTGTAGCACCAGTATTACCCTGAACGCCCTGAGCTCCAGTAGCTCCGATAGCCCCTGTAACGCCAGTAGCACCCGTTACCCCAGTAGCACCTGTTGCACCGGCCGCGCCTGCACCTCCAGATGAGCCATTCGCTCCTGCGGCTGCAAGAACCATATAATCAGCTGAGCTGTTCGGCAGCCCGGCGGGTGGAGATTTCACCACCACATAGGTGCTGCCGCTATAAGTAACTACTTGATATTTCTCATAAGTAGCAGCTTGGCTGGCATCAAAAACGACAATGCCTTCAAAAATAGATTTCAGCCAATCCTGCTGCGCCTGTTGATTTTGTCTTTCGATGAAAGACAGGCTGGCGCTCGGTTCCACATAGAAGGCAGTTTCTCCCGTATAGACGACCGCAATCATCTGTCCGGGCTGAAGCTGCGTGCCCTGTACAACCGTGCCTGCATTGATTTCAAAATGAATGGATTCGCCACTGTCGGAAAATAAAGTGATATCGTTCGCAGATAAACGGACGAGCATGCCGCGGACGACTTTATCGGTCTGGTTCGCATAAAGCTCGGCGTTTGCTACGATAGCAGCCATTTCCAGTCGAGTAACGCTGATTTCCGGACGGAAGGTACGATCTGCATACCCACTTGCATCACCAAGTTTAATGGCGGCATTTACATAACCCAAATAGGCAGGAGATATTTTTTTAGCGTCAACAAAGGAGGGCTTGCTGCTTGTAAGCTTAATGGCTGATGCTTCTTGGCCGAGTGCCCGGACAATCACTTTCATCAACCACTCGCGGGAGACATTCGTTTTGCCCCAAGTTTCGGAGGCCGCCTTCTCTTCCTCTGGTACAATAATACCTTGTTCAATAGCTAAAGCAATCCAATCCTGAGCCCATAGGCTGGCTGAAAGCGGAGACTTCGCTGCGCTTTTCGGGGGCGTTTCCACACCCTTAAGCCGGAGCGTCATAATGAGCGCTTCCTCATAGGTCATTTTTTCATTGGGATAAAATAAATTTTGTTTATTATTGCTGATAATTCCCATCGCGCTTAGCTTCATGACCGCCGGGTAAGCCCATGAGCTTTGCGGGACATCGCTGAACCGGAAAGGCTCAGCTGCTGCTGCATGGACACCAGAAATGCCAAGTCCCGATACCGTGCCAGTCATGGAGCCTACAGCTCCTAAAGCGAGTAAAACCTTGGAAGCGCTTTGACGTAATGAATTGCTCTGCTGCGCCGCTTTGCGGTATTTGCGCATTTCCTTCTTCAACAAACGGTCATTCATTTTAACTCACCCTCATTTTCGTATAATGTCCTGCTTATATGTAAATTGGTTATTCAACGGAAGCTAATGACTAACTAAGTGTTCAGCAAAATAGAGCCTGTTCCGCAATACGCTTTCATTATTCGGAACAAATACAGCGGCCTCCTCGTTATGCATCCGCGCTAGCTCCGGCATATTTAAACGATCGTAGCATACGCATAGCTGCAAGTGAGGCACCCAAGTCCGGCAGCCGTGTGCCTGAAGCGAATTGGTTTGAAGGAAGGAAGGGATGTGCAGCGCCTGCTTGTACCACGAGATAGCCCCGGCATAGTCACCCTCCTCCATATGATAAAAACCGAGGCGGCAGCAGTTTTCCGGTCTGGGTGAGGCATAGGTGAAGGATTGCAGCACCATTTTTCGTGCTTCGCCCAGCTTCCCCAAAGCATGAAAAGCATCCGCAGCGTTTCCGCATGCAGCGATGTTATCGTCCTGCCAGCCTTCTCCTTGGTCCAGCATCTTTTTGTACTGGGATATGGCGCGATCCCACAGCTTGTGATCTTTCAGCTCATTTCCATAATAAAAAAGATCGCGTGCCGAAAAGCGTTCCCCGCTCTGCTCCCGCTCCTCATAAATGAGCAGATTGCGCATGGACTGGGAATGCTCGCGTCGATGGGTAACGGCCGCATCAGACTTACGGATTTCTCCATGTACGGCCAAATATTCGTGAACTTGTCCAATCCATTGGAAGCCTCGTTCTCTTCTCACGATACGGTTGCGGCGCAAGCTGCTGGAAACATTGCCGTCATCATCAAACGAAAGATGATACGGCATGGACACGGCATCCACATCTGAAGTCAGCTCGGACAAGGTTTGCAGCAGCAGCTGGGTATCCTCAGGCAGCAGCACATCGTCAGCATCCAGCCAAAAAATGTAGTCCATCTTCGCCTTACTGAAAGCATAATTACGCGCCTTGGCAAAATCATTCACCCAGGCAAAATCATAGATGCTATCGGTAAAATCACTAGCGATGGCTTTGGTTTTATCGATTGAGCCTGTATCGACGATAATAATTTCATCGACGGCAGCATTGACGCTGGACAAGCAGCGCGCAAGGGTCTGCTCTTCATTTTTTACAATCATGCATAGGCTTACGGTAAAGGGACGATTGAGAATTGGAGGGTGGGTCTGAGGTGGTTTATGATCGTCGTGTTCAGTAGGGAGAAGATTAATGACCGTGTAATCTTGGGCGACAGCCAGCTCGTAGCCAGCCGGAATGGCATCTAGGCCAACAGTTGAAAAAGCAAGGCTGCCCTGTTCAGGCTGAAAATAAAAACCGCGCATTTCGATGAAGGCGCTCTTGCGTATGACGAGCAAGGGTCCCGCCAGCGTGTTCACTTTGCGGATTCCGCGTGAACGAAGCGCACGTCTTCCTTTTGCCAGCGTATAAAGCGAGGCGATATCAGAGTAATCGTATTCCAGCCGCTGCTCCCCGGTTATGTCATTCATCATAGGACTAATAACCGCAAGGCTGCGGTTATCTTCCAGACACCCAGCAAGATCGGCCAGCCACTGGCTGGTCACCGCGATATAATCATGCATAAATACTAATAATTCGCCTTCAGCCAGGGAAGCTCCGATTTGGAACCCTTCGGCAGCGCTGAGTGAGTCAGGCCAAGTTAAGCAGCGAAATCCCGGCATGCCCTTATATCGCTCAAGTCCGGAAGGGTCATCCAGCTCATTGATTACAATCAGCTCATAAGGATAAGCTGTATGCAATTGAATGCTTTGGATACAAAAATGGAGCCTGTTCATTCGCTCGGCAAAGACAATAATGGAAACGCTCATTGCAGCCCCCTGTGTAATAGACGAAAATGGCTTCTTTCACTTATATGTTATGAATTCTACCATATCCAACAATGAAATAATATTGGGCTTTTAGATTAAATGAGAGGGAATTTATACTGCGGGATGAATAAAAATGGAACCGATGCCATCCCATTTACTCATTGGCTTCGGCAGGCTTGTCGTTGAACTTATAGCCGACGCCGCGAATGGTGCGGATATAATGCGGCTTTGCTGGATTTTTCTCCAGTTTTTTTCGCAAATTATAAATATGTACCATGACGGTATGCGTATCTCCCATATGAACATCATCCCAGAGCAGCGAGAAGAGCTGTTCGTTTTTGTATACCCGATTTGGATTTTTAGCGAGATGGAACAGCAGCTTGAATTCCTTGGCCGATAGGGAAACGGGCTTGTTGTCCACGAGCACAAGGTGGGTGGCAGGATCAATGAGCAATTGATCAAATTTTAACGTTTTATCGGATACCTCTTCGTGCTTATGCAGCAAATTGCTTCTTCGGATATGTGCTTTAACTCTGGCGATTAGCTCAATCGGGCTAAACGGCTTCGAAATGAAGTCATCCCCTCCAAGGCCAAGCCCCAGCACTTTATCAATATCCTCATCCTTGCAGCTGACGAACAAAATCGGCACATTGCTCGTTTTGCGAATTTCGCTGCAAATTTGAAAACCGTCCATGCCTGGCAGCAGCACATCGAGCAGCACCAGATCAGGAGCATGCTCCTGCGCGGCTCTAAGGGCATCCACCCCATTGTAGGCAGAGAGCGTATGAAACCCTTCCCTTTTCAGAGACATGGTCAGCAATTCATTAATTTCATGATCGTCATCCACGATCAAAATCGTATTCTTTGAAGACATAAGATAGCCATTCTCCTCTTGTATAGCTTGCTGGTTGCGAGCGAGTAGATTTCTCTTCTCTAGCAGCGGCATACCCTGCCGAAAGTCTCAAAATTATCCTGTTTTAAGTATCTCATGTTCGCAAAAATATGTCGATTGGATAAATCAGATTTTAAATGAAATTGAGGTTATCTTGACTTTGAATTGATGGTTTAACATTTTGGGCTATTTTATAATGTAGGGCAGTAGGACTTGATAGGTATAAAGGTTTAGTCAGGTTTAGTTTTGAAGGGAGATAGCCTAGTGAATGTTATTGGGGGAACACGCCGAAAGGGGCTGTTATGGAAAATCGCACTGCTCGGAATCGCGCTGACGATAAGCGGATGCGCTTCGTCCTCCGAACCGGATCAAGCTCGGGAGCGGGCGCTTAGCGGCTCGTCTAACGAGGTGGTCATTGGAGCGGTATGGCCATTTGAGCAGCAGAACGATCAATTTCATGAAGGGCTTCAGCTGGCGCTTGAGCAAATCAATCAGGAAGGCATTCTGGGCGGGAAGAAAATCAAGCTGATGGAAATGGATGATGATGCCTCTACGACAAAAGGCATGGCGATTGCGCAGCAATTTGCGGATAATCCTGCTGTCAGTGCGGTCATCGGTCATCGTGGTTCTTCCGTCACGGTACCAGCGTCACGCATTTATGCGCATGCGGGCATTGTGCTGCTGACTCCGGCATCGACATCACCGAAGCTCACTGATGTGAACAGCTCTTATATTTTCCGCAATATTCCTAATGATAATCAGCTAGGACAGGCGCTTGCCATGTACGCTGGTGGAACGAAGCACCGTAATATAGCGATTTATTATACGGATGACGAGTATGGTAGAGGACTGGCGAATGCTTTCGAAGATCAGGCATCCCAGTCTGGGCTTCGCGTCGTTGACCGTCTATCAGGCTATAAGGATACGGCTGATATTATGCGTATTGTCGATAAATGGAAAACGCTAGATAGCGATCTTATCATGGTAGCCGCGAGGGCAAGCGAAGGAATCTCCTTCGTAAAAGCCATTCGCGCAGCTGGCATGGATATTCCCGTCATTGGCGGCGATGCGCTGGATTCGGCGGAATTTGCCAAAGCGGGTGAAGCGGTGGAAGGAACGATTGTCGCTTCCGTTTATTATGAGCTTGGACCTTCCGAGCTTAATCAAAGCTTCCGGCAGCAGTATATCGACAAATATGGGAAGGAGCCGGGCAAATGGGCTGCACAGGCCTACGATTCGCTGAGGCTGCTTGCTGACGGCATCGAGAAAGCGGGCTCCCGCAGCCCGAAAGCGTTAGCTGCCGCGCTGTCCGAGCTGAAGGGCTGGGAAGGGGTCACAGGCCAGCATTCCTTCGATGCAGAGGGCGACGTTCAGGGCATGAGCATCGTCATGAAAAAGCTGGAGGCAGGAACCTTCAATCGTCTGGATGAGGTGCTCCTTCCGAATCCATTGTAAGGCAGCGTTAGGCTTCAACACTTGGGAGGTAGCGATGAATAATCATGTTTTTCGTAAAGTGGCACTTGAGCGGCTGTCTTCCCCGGAGCAGCTCGACAATTTGGTTCGGGTAACCTCGCCTCGCGGCTGGCTTATGCTCACGGGTGTAGGCTTGCTCATTGTCGCCGCCTTGTATTGGGGGATATTCGGCACAATGACCGTCAAAGCGGATGGGCCGGGTGTACTCATTCGCCCAGGCGGACTGAAAACGGTTCATGCCTCTGCGGCAGGAGCGATGTCTGATATTCGTGTGGTCGAAAATGACACGGTGAAGCAAGGCGAGGTCATCGGCCGGATGGAGCAGCCGGAGCTGCTGGAGCAAATTAAGCAGACTAAGCTTGCCATTGCGAGCCTTGAAGGGGCGGCAGCTGAAGACAGGGCAGGCCGTGTAGCGGAGCTTAAAACCCTGAAGCAGCAGCTGGAGCAGCAACAGCTTGGCTATGAATACAGCACAAGAGTGATAAGCCCGTATACTGGCAAAGTGAAAGAAGTGTTGGTGAAGACGGGCAATTACATTGGGGATGGCTCCGATATTATCAGGCTCGAAACGTATGGCGTGCAGACGGATGAGTTAATTGCCGTACTGTATGTGCCGGTCAGTCAGGGACGGCAGCTGCTTCCGGGCATGGAGGTGCGCGTCTCGCCAGGCTCGATTAACCGCGAAGAGTTTGGCTCACTGATTGGGCAGGTCGTCTCGGTATCCGAGTTTCCAGTAACGGTGCAGGGAATGATGTCTACGCTGGGCAATGAAGGGCTTGTACAGCAAATGGCGTCGCAGGGCGTATCGCTTGAAATTCGCGTCAATCTTGCCCCTAATTCCGAGATGGCAAGCGGGTACAACTGGACGACGGAGCAAGGTCCGCCCGTTCGGCTGAACAGCGGCATGATGGTCGATGGTTCTATCACGGTCAGCTCGCAGCGCCCAATTGCGACCGTCATTCCATATTTTAAATAATTAAGAAGGGCGCGGTGAAAAAGGCGCAGCGGAATGAAAAGTTTGGGCTGGAGAAACGCAAGTGTTCGCTTTTAGCCTTGAATTTCCCCGGACACGGGTTTATTCATAGAAATGCAAGGCTAATGGCGATCGGAGGCCCTATCTTTTCATGCAGCGCAGCCTCTTTTAACCACGCCTAACGGAGGAGAGCGGATTCGTGGCCTCAAAAAGAGTAAAGACGCCAACCGTATTGCAAATGGAGGCCGTAGAGTGCGGAGCGGCTTCACTTGCTATCGTGCTCGCTTATTACAAGAGCTTCATTCCGCTTGAGGAGCTGCGGATTGCCTGCGGTGTCTCCCGGGATGGAAGCAAGGCCAGCAATGTGCTCAAGGCAGCGCGCCAATACGGCATGGAAGCGAAAGGGTATCGCAAAAATCCGGAAGATCTAAAAACGATGGAATGGCCGCTGATCATCCACTGGAATTTCAATCATTTCCTTGTACTGGAGGGCATTCATAACGATCGTGTGTTTTTGAATGATCCGGTCACGGGTCCCCGTGAAATCACATTCGAGGAGTTTGACCAATCCTTTACCGGCGTTGCCATTGCAATTAAGCCATCCCCTACGTATGTCCGTCAAGGGAAAGCGCCAAGTGTGCTGAGCTCGCTATCCAGCCGAGTCAAAGGGTCGGAAAAGGCGCTCATCTTCGCCATAGTGGCAGGATTATTTCTCGTATTGCCGGGCCTAGTTATTCCGGTGTTCAGTAAGGTGTTTATTGACCAAGTATTGCTGGGCAATTTGAAAAATTGGCTGTTCCCGCTGCTTATCGGCATGGGGCTGACCGCTTTGCTCCGGGCGTTTCTGACGTGGCTGCAGCGCTATTACTTGCTCAGGCTGGAAATGAAGCTTGCTCTAAGCTCATCCAGCCGTTTTTTCTGGCATGTGCTGCGGCTGCCGATTGAGTTTTTCTCCCAGCGGTTCAGTGGAGATATTGCGGCAAGAGTTGCCATTAACGACCGCGTTGCCCAACTGCTTTCCGGGCAGCTTGCTGTAGCGGCGCTCAACTGCGTCATGATTGTATTTTATTTGCTGCTGATGCTGCAATACAGCATAGTGTTGACCGGCATCGCTATCGGGGCTTCCCTGCTTAACCTTGTGTTCATGCGGTTTATTACTCGCAAACGCAACGATCAAAATTTGCGCCTGCTGCAGGAGGCTGGCAAGATGCAAGGCGTATCCATGAATGGACTTCAAGTCATTGAGACGTTGAAATCGAACAGCTCCGAGGCGGACTTTTTCGTCAAATGGTCGGGCTACCAGGCGAAGCTGCTTAATTCCACCCAGCAATTCGGGGTGTCGAATCAGTTTCTAATGGCCGTTCCTGCTTTGCTGACGAGTCTAAGCGCCATTGCGATTTTGTTTCTCGGCGGCTTTCAGGTTATGGATGGGGCGCTGACCATCGGCTCGCTGGTCGCCTTCCAAAGTCTTGCCGCAAGCTTCAGTCAGCCGGTCAACGAAATGGTTGCGCTGGCGGGCACGATTCAAGAAGCGGGAGGAAGCATGAAGCGGCTGGATGATGTGCTGCAATATCCGATTGATAGACAAATGCAGCAAAATCAGGAGCAGGCTTCTGAGTCGCCTGATATGGCGAAGCTATCGGGGCAAATTGAAATTAGCAATTTGACGTATGGCTACAGCAAGCTGGAAGGTCCGCTGATTGACCGGTTTAATTTATCGATTCAGCCGGGAATGAAGGTCGCATTGGTTGGCGGCTCCGGCAGCGGAAAATCGACGATAGCGAAGCTGATTGCCGGCATTTATGAACCGTGGGACGGTGATATCCGCTTCGACGGGTTAAAACGCGATGAAATTTCCCGCAATCGGATGGGCAATTCGCTTGCCGTTGTCGATCAGGACATTGTGCTGCTGGAAGGAACGATTAAAGAGAATATTACCTTTTGGGATTCTACCATACCGGAGATAGACGTTGTTCGGGCTGCAAAGGATGCGGTGATCCATGATCATATTGCGGAGCGCAGCGGCGGTTATGAGCATATGATTTCGGAAAATGGCGGCAATTTCAGCGGGGGGCAGCGCCAGCGTCTGGAAATTGCACGGGCGCTGGCTGGCAACCCATCGATTGTTATTTTGGATGAGGCGACAAGCGCGCTGGATCCGGCAACGGAGAAAAAGGTAGACGATAGTCTGAGGCGCAGAGGCTTGACCTGTATTACGGTGGCCCATAGGCTCAGCACCATCCGGGATGCGGATGAGATCGTTGTGCTGGAGCGCGGAAAGATTATTGAACGGGGCACGCATACTTCTCTCATGGAACGAAATGGCTATTATACCCGTCTCATTCAAAATCAATAGTCATGGTGCGAAAAGGAGATGGAAAAGTGGCTGAAGCAATAAAATTCAACCTGCATTCATTTTTTGAAGAATACGGTGCCTGTCATGAGGTGGAAGGCAACAGACCGATCCTAATAACCGATCAAAATGATGTATGGTACGTCGATTCCGGTTATGTGGATATTTTCGCCGTGACCCTTGAGCTTGAAAATGGCGGGACGAGAAACAAGCGGCGCTATTTATTCAGTTTGGAGGAAGGGGCTCTCCTATTCGGTTTTGAGGATTATGCAGGGGTAGAGAAAGCGGGCTTGCTGCTGACAGCATCCTTGGGCACGAAGGTATCGCAAATGAACCGGGATATATTCATGAGCCATAGGGCGGAATACAGGCTGAGTGATGGGCAGCTTGCCCCTTTAATTGATCAATGGGTAGGCTGCTGGTCAGCGGCGCTGAGTGTGCGGAATGCCCCGCCGGAGTTTGAGCTGCTGGAGCAAAGCGAGCACCTTGAGCTGGCACCCGATCAAACCTGGCGGTCTCTGCAAACGGTATGGGTGAAAATACGTGACGGCGTCGTTTACTGGGTATCCGAACATCCGATTACAGCGGAGGAGCCCTATTACATACCCGTGACCTCCTCCAGCTGGCTGGAAACGAAGCAGGCTGCGGAGCTCGAATTGCGGAGCACGCTTGAATGGCTGCAAAATGATCAGCAGCTGCAAGGTTTATATGCGTTTCATCAATTAATCGCAAGCCGCTTGGCTGTGCTGTTGACGAAGGAGCGGCTGCAGGAGCATGAACGCCTGCTTCGGCGAACAGAGCATGACGATTCGCTAATGGATCATGCGCTCAAGCGCTTGCTTGCCGTTACAGGACCGGAAGATCAGCGAGCAGCTGCTTTCCATTCAACCGATCCGCTATTTATGGCCTGCCGCGTCGTCGGCGAATATGCCAGCATCGTCATTAAACCTGTAGGCAGAAAGCTTAAGAAGCAGTCGCAGCGTTCGCCTATTCAGGAAATGGCCGAAGCTTCTGGCGTCCGCTCCCGCAAGGTCGTGCTCAAAGGGGAATGGTGGAAGGAGGATAATGGGCCGCTGGTCGCTTTCATGGAACTATCCCGCGAGCCCGTTGCCCTGATTCCGGCTTCTGCCGGCTCCTACACGTGGGAAAATCCGCTTAGCGGCGAAAAAGGCATCGTTCATGCCGATATGGCGGCGGGCCTTGAGCCGATTGCTTATATGTTTTATCGAACGTTTCCAGCTCGTGTGCTCGGCATAAAAGACATTTTGCAGTTTGGCACGCATCATTCGATTCGGCGGGATCTCATTATGGTTCTGCTCATGGGTGCGTTAGCCGGCTTGCTAGGCATTATGCTGCCGGTTGCTACCGGCATATTGGTAGATACGATTATACCGGAATCTTATCGCGGACCGCTCGTCCAGATGGCGCTGATTCTCGTCTCTGCCGTCCTGTCGATTGCCTTGTTCCGGCTGGCGGGGTCGCTCGCTTCGATGCGAATGGAGGGACGGGTAGAAAGCTCGATTCAGGCGGCGATTTGGGATCGGCTGCTGAATTTGCCGGTATCCTTTTTCCGCAACTATACCGCTGGCGATTTGGCATCGAGAGCGAGCAGCATAAATACGATCAGGCAGCTTTTATCAGGAGCGGTTTTGGGCTCGCTGCTGACGGGTGTATTTTCTATTTTTCAATATGCGCTGCTGTTTCGTTACAGCCCGAGTCTTGCTTTAGTGGCCGGGGGTCTTGTGCTCATTTCCATGACGTTTACGGTTACCATTGGCTTGCTGCAAATTCGTTACCAGCGCAGGCTGCTGGATATTCAAGGACGTATTTCCGGCACGGTGCTCCAGCTGCTGAACGGCATTAGCAAATTTCGCATGGCGGCGGCGGAAAACCGCGCTTTCTTCTTATGGGCAAGAGCGTTTGCGGAGCAAAAGAAATTGTCCTTCAAGGTTAGAATGCTGGATAACTACTCCAGCGTGTTTCAATCCTTTTTCCCCTTGGTCACCTCCATGGTGTTGTTTTATTTGGTCGTTTCCAGCAATTCCGCGCTGTCGGCGGGACAATTTATCGCTTTCTTCTCCGCCTTCTCCAGCTTTCTAATGGCGATGCTGGCGATGGCTTCCGCGCTGCTGTCGGTCGTGCATATCGTGCCGCTGTATGAGCGGGCGAAGCCGATTTTAAGGACGCTGCCCGAAATGCATGATCAGCTGGAAGATCCGGGCGAAGTGAGCGGGGCGATTGAAATTCGCCATATCCAGTTTCGCTATGCTGAGGATCAGCCGCTTGTGCTGAATGATCTGTCGATGAACATTAAAGCAGGGCAGTATGTCGCCTTTGTCGGTGCTTCCGGCTGCGGCAAGTCCACGCTTATGCGGCTTTTGCTTGGTTTTGAGCAGCCGCAGGGCGGCTCGGTTTATTTTGACGGACAGGATTTGCGCTCGCTTGATGTGGGGCTGCTGAGGAGCCAGTTTGGCGTTGTTTTGCAAAACAGCAAGCTGATGTCTGGCGATATTTTCACCAATATTATTGGCACCTCCGATTTGACGCTTCAGGATGCTTGGGAAGCAGCGGAGATGGCGGGCTTTGATGACGATATCCGCAGCATGCCGATGGCGATGCATACGGTTATATCCGAAGGCGGAGGCACGCTTTCCGGCGGGCAGCGCCAGCGCCTAATGATTGCGAGAGCGATTGCCAAGCGGCCGAAAATTCTCTTTTTTGACGAGGCTACGAGTGCGCTGGACAACCGGACGCAAAGCATCGTCAGCCAAAGCTTGACCAAATTGCAGGTGACGAGGATCGTCATTGCCCATCGTTTGAGCACGATTACGCAGGCTGATCACATTTATGTGTTTGATAAAGGGCGAATTATTCAATCCGGCACTTATGAGGAGCTGCTGCAGCAGCAGGGCCTGTTCGCGGAGCTTGCCAGCCGCCAATTGGCGTAACAATTGAACTAAAATTGAACGAGAGTTGAGAGCAGATTGAAGCTGGGCTGTTATTCTAATACCTGTAAGAAACAAAACTACATTTATTGGAGGAATTAAATCATGAGTTGGAATGAACAGCAAGTTACGGATACGGTAAATGCAGTAATTACGAAAGCGAATTCGGATGCAGAATTCCGCGCGCTTGCAGTAAGCGACATCTACGCAGCAATTAAAGCAGCAACAGGACATGAGGTTCCACAAGAATTTAAAATCAACATCGTTGATGCAACTGGCTACCACGCGACAATCGTACTGCCGGAAGTACGCGGCGCGGCTGATGAACTGACAGAAACAGAACTGGAATCCGTTGCTGGCGGCAGCAAATCGGGAGCTAATGATTTCTTTAATGGCGTAGGCTCTATTGCCGAAAATGCAGCTAACACAGCAATCCGCGTTGGCGAAAATATCGGTAATGCAACAGCTGACCAAATCAGAAATGCTTAATTCCTTTATTCCTTTCATACTTAAATAGAGCTTGCATTGGAGTGATATCCGCCGCTGAGGCACGATGTCACTCCAAATTTATAGAGAAGCGATGAGAGGGACAGCTGCTTGCCAGCGAGTGCCCGCGGTTTCCAGCGGAGGCTGCTTCGTCGCAATGCCTAACAAGAGGGTGCTTGTGTGTCGGTTGTGTCTGTTTTGTCATTCAAATGGATCAAGTCTTTCTGGATGATTATGCTGTGCATGGTGTCGGGTATAGCTACTGGCCTCTATGCGCCAAGTATCGCTCATTCTGTAGCGGATTTCGGCGATCTTTATTTATCCTTCCTGAAAATGTGTGTCATTCCGATTATGATGACCGCCATTATTTCCAGCATCGGCAGCTTATTCATCAAAAGCGGAGCAATGAAAACGATTGGACGCATGTGCCTCGTTTATGCCGCCGCACTCATCATTTCCGGTGTATTCGGGCTGGTATTTGGGGAAATCGGACATCCGGGGGCAGGCTTGCCCGAGCAATCGAAGCAGGTGCTGGGTGCGATTGTTAATGACTCCAGTACAAATGGAGCCCCAGTGGAAGAAGAGAAATCGCAAGGGATTTTGCTGTTTTTGCTCGACATGATCCCGTCAAATATTTTTACAGCACTGATGGAAAACAACACGCTGCAAATTTTGTTTTTCTCCGTCATCGTCGGCGTAGCCGTTGGCATGATGCGAACGAGGCAAGGGGAAGATGTGCTGCAGCTGGCGGATGTGCTGTTCCGTGCTTTTCAGAAGGCGATTTCCTGGTCGATGTACGCGCTGCCGTTTGCTTTGTTTTGCATGATGGCTGGTCAGTTTGCCACGTTGAACTTGGACATTTTGCCTGCGATGCTGAAGCTGATTATGATGTTTTATCTCGTTAGCGTCGTTTTAATTATCGTTTCCGTCGCCGTATTATCCCTGCAATTGCGCCAGCCGGTCAAGGTGGTCATCAGCGCTTTAAAGGAGTCGCTAATTTTAGCATTTGGTACGCGAAACAGCATTGCTACCGTTCCATCCTGCATGCATGCTTTAAGCAAGGAGCTGCAGCTGCAGCCGCACGCGATTCAATTGGTTGTACCGATTGGCATGATTATGTGCCGTTACAGCATGGTGCTTGTCTATACGCTGGGCATTGCATTTACCGCTCAATTGTATGAATACGATTTTACGATGATGCAGTGGATGCTGGTGCTGGTCGGAGCGGTGCTGACTTCTATAGCAGGTGCAGGTTCGCCGGGCGTCGTATCGATTGGCATGATTGCCATTATAGCAGGGATGCTGAAGCTTCCGGCTGAAGTGACGATCATTTTATTGCTGGCAATCAATCCAATTATTGATCCCATTATTACGGCGGCCAATGTATCCATTAATTGTGCTACGGCTTCACTTCTGTCAGCTAGAAAGGAAACTCATGTACAAGATAAAGAGATTAACGTCTGATGACAGATTAAAATATAAGCCGCTCATGTTTCAGTGGCTTTATTTGCAATTGGAGCAGAGTACGAGGAGCGATGAGGGACGAAGCCGCTTTATGCTCATTGGGGCGGAAGTGGCAGATGCTCCGGTAGGTTTGGCTGTGCTGGAGCTGCGGGAAGGAGCAGGGGCGCAGCATGCGATATTGCAATGCCTGTTCGTTGACAAACGTTGGCGCAGGAAGGGAATCGCCTCCTCTATCATGGAAGAAGTACGGAGCTCATGCCTCGAGAAGCAGATCGAAAGCCTGGAAGCTTACTATTATTCCGGAAACTCCTCTACGGAGACGCTAGAAGCTTGGCTGCAAAAAGAAGGCTGGACACAGCCATTATGCGAAGCGGTTGTTTTCCATATTAATAGCGATATCGCACGCGCAGGCTGGCTTCGGGAACGGCCTTTGCCAAGCGGCCTGGAGCTGTTTCTGTGGGCAGACAAGAAGGAACAGGAGCTTAAGCAATCGATAGAAGCAGCGGCAGCTGTTTTTCCGGATTTCCTGTCGCCGTTCAAAACCTTTGCGCCTTTGGAGCCAAGCAACAGCATTGGGTTATGCTCGAAGCAGGGCATGAAGGGCTGGTCAATGACGTACCGGCTGAACGAAGAGACGATATTGTACGATGCGGTATACATTTCACCGGAATATCAGCAGATAGGTCTAGCTTTCCATATGCTGGCGAGGTCGATCCGCCTTCAACTGGAAGCGGGCATTCCCTACGGCATTTTTACAGTGAACCGAGGGACCCCTGTCATGATGAAGCTTGCGCAGCAATGGCTTGCGCCTTATTCATGGAAGACGAGCGAAAAGCGGATTAGTTATTTGCCATTGAAGTAGGGATGTGGGGGAATGAACATGAAGGACAATGAACGCACCCATCGTATTGCGGTAACAGGTATAGGCGTATTGTGCGCGCTGGGCAATGAGCCGCAGGCCGTCTTTGAGCGAATGCTCGCGTCAGAGACAGGAATTGGGACAGTTACCCGTTTTAAGACGGACACATTGTTAAGCTCGCTTGCCGGACAATTGGAAGAATCGTGGCGGGAATCGGCACTTGCACATACGGCGGATCAGTCGATGGACTGGTGCGCGCGGTATGCCATTGCGGCTGCGAAGCAGGCGCTGCACAGCAGTGGCCTTACTATAGCACCAGGAGATTCCGCTGTGCAGACAGCAGCAGTTGATTCAGCAGATGTCGCTGCAACTGCAACTGCTGCTGCGCATCAGATCCCAGCCTCAAGAATTGGGCTGGCGCTTGGAACGTGCAACGGCGGCATATTATCGCTGGAGAAGCAGTGGGATTTGTCGGCGCTGGATGAGGAAAATACAGCTAATTATCCCTTTTACCAGCAGGGGGATGATACTGCGCGGCTGCTGGGCGTGCAGGGACCGGTGGCGACGTTAAATACGGCATGTGCCGCTAGTGGCAATGCAATCGGCTATGCCAGCGATATGATTCGCTGGGGATATGCCGATGTCATGCTCGCAGGCGGTTCAGATCCGCTGTCGCATAGTGTATATGCCGGATTTAATGTACTCCGGGCGCTTAATCCGCTGCCATCCTCGCCGTTTGGCAGCCGCTTTGGCCTTAATCTGGGCGAAGGCGCAGCATTTGTCGTGCTGGAGCGGATGGATGCCGCTGCTGCGCGCGGAGCGACCATCTATGCGGAGCTATGTGCCTATGGGCTGAGCAATGATGCCCATCATATGACGGCTCCGCATCCGGAAGGCGCAGGGATGCAGCGGGCGGTAGATATGGCCCTGAGCCTTGCGCAGGTTGCCAAACAGGATATTGAATACGTGAACGCGCATGGCACCGGAACGCAGGCGAATGACCGCGCGGAAATTAGCGGTTTGAAACGCAGCTTTGGCGAGCAGCTGACCATTCCGGTCAGCTCAAGCAAAGCGTATTTTGGGCACAGCCTAGGTACCGCTGCTGCCCTTGAGCTTGTCACTTCGCTTTATGCGATCAAGCAAGGCTATGTGCCGGCAACGCTGCATTTTGACACGGCGCGCGAAGGCTGCGAAGAGGCGGATATTATTCAGCACAGCATGCGCCCGATGCGTCCAAAGTATATCGTCAGCAATAATGCCGCCTTTGGCGGACACAACGTTTCATTAGTGCTGCGGACGGATAATTTGAGTGAAGCAGCGATACTGCATACGGAAAGCATAGCCCAGCTCGCCAAGCGGCGGGTTGTCATTACCGGGCTTGGCGCTGTTGGCGGCGGCCATATTCATCAGGGCAGCATCCTGAATGGGCTTGCAGAGGACGCTTCCTCAGAAGCAGTCGGCGCATTCTCTTTTTCCCTGAAGGAGTATGACAAAAGCAAATATGAGCGCCGAATGAATCAGCTGTCGCAAAATACGATCGGAGCAGCACTTGCTGCACTGGGGGACGCGCAAATAACCGAGGCGGAGAAGGAAGAGCTCGGCTTTATTTTTGGCACAGCCCGGGGCAGTACAGATAGCATTTCGCAATATTTGGAGTCGGTATTTGTGAAAGGGCCGGAATATGCGAGCAGCATTTATTTTCCGCATACGGTCATTAATTCAATTGCCGGGCAGACGGCGGAGAAGCTGAAGCTGCTGGGCTTCAACAGCTCATTCAGCACGGGAGGAAATGAGGGCCTGACGGCAGCGCTGTATGCTGCTGGCAAAATCCGCGAGCGTACGTTGTCCTCCTGCCTTATTGGAGCGGGAGATGAACGCTCGGCGCTGTCGAGCAACATTGACCGTGCGAAAGGCTTGCAGGCGAGCCGTTTTCGGATGGTAGAGGGCAGCGTCTGTATGGTGCTTTGTGATCTGGAGCAAGCGAGGCAAAGGCAGACTGGCATTTATGCGGAATTAAGCGGCTTTGGCACCGCCTTTGGAGCAGTGGCAAATGCTTCCCAGCAGGAAGCGACGCTTTGCAAAGCGGTAACCGAAGCATTAAATGAAGCGAAAATTGGCATGGCACAGCTTGGCCTGATTTTGCTGAATACGGTCGGCAGGCCTGATGAAACAGAAGGCGAGCATCGCGCTCTATCTTCATTGGCCGCCCATGGCCAGACACCGCCCATTATCAGCTTCAATGAAAGCGCGGGCTTTGGCGAATCCTACAGCTCGATGCTGCATCTTGCTGCGGCTGCGGAGCTTGTGAGCGGCAAAGCCGCAAGTGAAGTGGCGAGCGGCGCCTATGTCCATCTGGGCATTCCGCGGCAAACGGATCAGCTACAGCATGTGTTAGCGATAAGCTCGACGGTCAACGGCAGCTACTGCGCGGCAGTTGTAAGTGCATGGAACGATTGATGGGCGCTTGCACGAGGGAGTTATTTTCACGATACAAAAAGCTTAATACCAAGGAGGCGCATACGTATGAGCGTAGAGCAAATTTTAGACATGGAAACGATTAAACAGACGATTAAGCAACAGCTGTTAATTGACAGGCTTAAGCTTGAGGATATTACAGCGGAGGAAATTACGGACGATTTGATTTTATTCGGCGATGGGCTGGGCCTGGATTCGGTAGAAGCGTTCGAGGTAATGGTAGGCATGGAAGAATTGTACGGGGTAATGGTGGAGCAAATTCCAGCTGATGAATTAAAAATTCATTTGAAAAATGTCCAGTCCATAGCCGAGCTGATTATGGCCAGCCAGCAGAAGGGGACCGAAGGGCCATGATCTTTCGTGATCACGTCATTTTGATTACTGGCGTAACACGCGGCATTGGCCGGGCCATCGCCCTGCGATTCCTTGCAGAAGGAGCTGTCGTTGCCGGCATTTATGTGCGGGATGATGAAGCGGCGGAGCAGCTGCGGGGCGAGGCTGAGGAAGCTGGCGGACGGATTAGTTTGTACAAAGGCTCTGTCAGCGATCATCATTTTGTAGCAAATGTAATGAAGGACGTATTCGAGACGTATGGCCGTCTGGATGTGCTGGTCAACAATGCAGGACGGACGAATGATCAAATGGCGCTATTTATGGAAGAGCAGCAGTGGAATGAGGTGCTGGATACGAATTTTATCGGCACCTGCTGCTGCTCGCAGGAGGCGGTCAGCTATATGCTGCGCCTTGGGAAGGGCGCCATTATTAATATGGTGTCCGTCAGCGGCATTTACGGACGCGAAGCCCAGACGAATTATGCGGCATCCAAAGGCGCGATTATGGGCTTAACGAAGCTGTATGCCCGGCTTTACGCCTCGCGAAACATTCAAGTTAGCGCTATTGCGCCAGGCATGATTGAGACCGAAATGGCCCAAGGAGTGCCAGCGGAGAAAATGGCTGATTTTTTAAAGCATACGGCAGCCGGGAGGCTTGGCTCAACTGAGGAGGTAGCCGAAGCGGTTATGTATTTGGCGGGACCTCTAGCAAGCTATCATGCAGGTCAAACATTGAAAATAGATGGCGGGTTTTTGCGTTAAGCTGGATTGGGATAGAAGGGGGAATGAGGATGAAAACCGCATTTTTGCATCATGCCGAAAGTGCTTTGGGCACAGCGATAGCGCTATATTTGCTGCAGCGGGGCATCCGGGTTGCGGCGAGCTTCCAGACGCCTGAGCAGGCGGAGCAGTTTAAGGCAGAGCTGCCGCCTCCGTTGCAGGAACAATGTCAGACGATTGTTGCGCCGGACGTCCAAATGAAAGCAGTCGAGTCGGCTATTGCGGGCATAGCCGAGCAGATGCAAGGGCTTGACCTGTATATTCATGGCCATGATTGGGTCGACGAGCTGGAGGTGCTGCAGCATGATCCCGCCGAGTTCGCCTTGAAGAGCTACAGCCTTCTGAGCGAGCTGTTTTTGTACAGCCGGGCGGCGGGGAGCGTGATGGCCCGCAAGCAGCGGGGGCAGATTATCGTGCCGATGCTGGCAGATTCGCTGCATTACGACGGCTTTCCTACATCCCCGGTATATAATCAGGGAGCGCTCGCTTTTGTTAAAAGCTTCGCCAAGGAGCTGTCGCCGTTCCGCGTCAGTGTAAATGCACTGACATTTGGGTATTTTCGCAGGGAGAAGCAAGCGGCCGCTGGTCGAAGTAATCGCAAGCCGTTTGATATTTATGCATTAAAACCGCCAGTGCCGGAATTGGAAGAGCTCGCCCACGGGCTCGGCCTGCTTCTTGATTACGGTCATGGCATGAGCGGTCAAAATACGACATGGGGTTACGGTATTCAGTCTGTTCTCTAGCAAGGATATGAGGACGCGGCTTAAGGTAACCTTTGAAAGAGGCGGGGCATATGGGGGATCAGCAGCAGGCCGAGAACGATCAGAAAAAGGAAAATGGGCAGGCTGATGAGCTGTTGGAGGAGGAGCTGGAAGAGGTAGTTGGAGGCTTGGCGACCGTCTCGATTCCACGCTGCAAGCTTTGCCATGTTCGTATCGCTGTGTATGACATGACCGTATGCGCAGTATGCTTTCGCAAAACTCAAGTTTCGCATGGAGGGGAGGATGGCCAGCAATGATCGGCAAATACGATCGCTTGGCCTTCTGCTTGTTTTTGGTGTTGGCAATAGGCTTTATTACAGCATCATGTGCAAGCACGTCACAGCAGGCCTATCAATTGGAATCAGAAAAACAAGCTCATGCAGCAAATCCAGCCGCCTTCAGCCCATCTCCCGCAAGTTCTGCCGTTCCGGCTGCTAAAGCGGAGGTGGGGGAGAATGCTGGAAGTAAAGTGGAGCTTCCGGTTTACACAGAGGAGCAATTAAAGACTTACCCGGAGGACATCCGGGACATTTTGAGCAGAGGCAAGCTGAGGGTAGCCCTCTATCAGGAGGACCGCTATCCGTTTTTTTATGTAGATGATCAGGGAGTGCTCCGCGGAAGCGATGTTGAGCTTGCAAACGACATCGCTCTTAAGCTTGGCGTACAAGCAGCATTTATACGAACAGCTGATTCATTCAATGAAGTTATTAATCAAGTATCCCAAGGGGAGGCGGATATCGGCGTTTCCAAGCTGAGCATTACCTTGGAGCGGGCGAAGCGGGTATTATTTTCCGATGCCTATTTGAATTTGAAACAAGCGCTGTTGATTAACCGTATGCAGCTTGCCGCAATTACTGAAAAAGGCGATGCTGCTGATCCGCTTGCCCTCATCCAAGGCCGCGGGGAGCAGGTGGGCATTGTCGGAGGCACCTCTTATGCGGGCTTTGCCCAGGAGCTTTTTCCAAATCAAAGCCAGGCGAGCTATCCGAATTCGGCCGAGCTGTTTGATGGCGTAAGGCAAGGGGATGTGCTAGCAGCCGTTTATGATGCCTTTGAAATTTCCCGTTATTTGAAAAAATACCCTTCGTATTCGCTCCAGCTGCAATTCGTGCAATTGGATGATCACGATGATGATATTGCCATTGCCGTCGATCCGCAGCGTTATCATCTCCAACAGTGGATTAACACCTATCTCCATATGGAGCAGAAGGAAATTCAAAAACGGCTTGAAAACTTTGAGATATAAGCCCATTACAAGTATGAAACTTATAGATTCTTATATTTTAAAAAAAGGATATGGTATGATGCAGAGGCGAGTGTTACTGCTTCGGCCATCTTATTTTGTAATAAAAAGGGGTAATCAGCGGTGAAGCTTCCATGAAGAAACGTGTGCCTTTCCTCTATTTTTTCGTTCCGATAGCGCTGGCTGCATTTATATTCATCATACTGATGACTTTTAATTCTGCTTTGGATAAGGATAAACCAGAAGCGAGCAGGGGGAAGCTGTCGATTACAGCACAGGATCAGATTGCGGGTAATGGCAGCTCGCTCGACGGCGAGTGGGAATTTTACTGGAATCAGCTGTTGGAGCCTGATGATTTTACAGCGGGGAACGCCGGCGAGGCTGGCTACATAAAAGTGCCCAGCTCATGGAGCAAGCATGAAGTTGACGGACAAAAGCACACAAGCAAGGGCTATGCCACCTATCATCTTGTCGTACAATTGCCGAAGACGGACACCGAGCTGGGCCTGGTTGCTAAAGGGATAACCTCCGCCCACCGCATGTGGATCAATGGGAGGCTCGTTTCTGAAAGCGGAGTTGTTGGTCGAAGCGAGGCAGAGGCGACACCGTATATGATGCCGTCAGTACTTCGGTTGGAGGTAGGACAGACGCAGGCAGACATTGTCATTCAAGTGTCCAACTACACGCAGCGCAAAGCAGGCCTGTTTGCTTCTTTAACTTTGGGAGAATACGACAGCCTCCATTCGTATATGAAAAAGAAGCTTGTGTTCGAAAGCATGTTAATAGGCTGCATGCTCATTATGGGGCTCTACCACATCGTTTTGTTTATCCTCTTGCGTAAAAATTGGGAATCTTTGTTTTTTGGCCTCATTTGCATTTTGCTGGCTATGAAAAATAGCTCCCAATCCCAATACACGTTATCCGTCTTATTTCAAAGCTTAAACGATAATGTTTTAGTGAAAATCGAATATTTAGGCTTTCTCGGGAGCGCCCCGCTGTTTGTGCTGTTTTTCTATTACAGCTTTCCACGCCAAATGACAAAACGAATGCGCAATATACTGTGGATTCCAGGCATGCTGCTCACCTTGTTTATTGTGGTGACGCCGGTTCAAATATTTACGAAGCTGGCCGTTGTCATGCAGGTTTATGCGATTGGGATTGGTTTTGTGCTCATTCAGTATGTATTTAAGGCTGCCATTGGCAGGCTGTCAGGCGCAAATTTGATGCTGACGGGCACCGTCGTCTTTTTTATTACGGTCGTCAACGATATTTTGATGAGCAATGACACGATTAGAACGGGCATCTATTTTCCATATGGGCTGCTGTTTTTAATTATTTGCTTATCCATTATTGTGTCGATCAAATTTTCCAATGCCATTAAAACGAATGAGCGCTTATCTGCCCGCTTGCTAGATCTGGATAAGGTAAAGGATGAGTTTTTGGCCAACACCTCTCATGAGCTTCGTACACCGCTTAACGGCATTATTGGGCTGGCGCAGTCGCTGCTTTACAGCATGCATGATCGGATGGAGGACAGCCAGCGTGTGCATTTGAATATGATTGTATCGAGCGGGCAGCGCATGTCCTATTTGATTAATGATATTTTGGATTACGCTCTATTAAAAAATAATGATATGCGCCTTCATATTGCAAAAATCGATTTGCATCAGCTGGCGCAGGTTGTGCTGACCGTCGTCAAGCCGCTGGTGACGGGCAGAGATCTAGTGCTCCTTAATCAAATTGGCACGGATTTTCCGCCTATTTATGCCGATGAAAACCGGATGCAGCAAATTTTGTTTAATTTAATAGGCAATGCGATCAAGTATACGCCATCGGGATATGTAACGATAAGCGCACAGCATTACCGCGACTATGTGGAAATTCACGTCGAGGATACCGGCATCGGCATAGCAGAAGACAAGTTTGAAATCATTTTCAATCCGTTTGAGAAGCTTGAATCCATTGATGATACGGGAGCAGGTCTTGGACTTAAAATTACGAAGCAGCTTGTCGAACTGCATGGCGGGGAAATTACAGTATGGTCGAAGGTGGGGCAGGGCTCTCTATTCAGCTTCACGATTTTTCATCAGCCGGTAAATCGTTCGGCTGGAGCGTTGATGACGCAGAAGGAGACGGGCAGGCAGGCGCTCATGGCTGATAAGAAGCAGCAAGCTGCTGAATCGATGGCAGCATCCCTATACGCTCCAGCAGGGGATAGGAGCGATGCAGAGCTGTCTGTACAGCGTCCTTATCGCGTGCTTATTGTGGATGATGAACCAGTGAATTTGCAAGTGGTCATTCAACAGCTGGCACCGCTGCCATGCGTATTCGAGACCGCCACTAGCGGCGCTGAGGTGCTGGCTCGCATGGATGAGCTGCATGAGGTGGATTTGGTTATTGCCGATTTAATGATGGTTGGCATGTCCGGTTATGAGCTGTGCGGTCTGATTAGAGAAAAGTACAATTTAATTGAGCTGCCTATATTAATTATGACAGCAAGCAGCAGGGATCATACGATTAAGGCCTGCTTCAGCGCCGGAGCAAATGATTATATTTCGAAGCCGATTGGGCGCAATGAGCTCGTAAGCCGCGTTCGTACGCTGCTGCTGTTAAAAAGGTCCGTTCAGGAAGTGAGCCTCAATGCGCAGCAGCTTGCAGAGCTAAACGAGCAGCTTTCCGAGCTGAACACGAATCTGGAGCATCGCATTCATGAGCGAACGGTGGAATTGGAGCGCAAAAACAAAGATTTAAGCCGGCTGGAGCTGTCACGCAGGCGGCTGCTCAGCGATATTTCCCATGAGCTTCGTACGCCGATGACGGCGATTCAAGGCTATGTGGAGGCGATCGTATCTGGACTGGTGGAGCAGGAAGCGGATAAAAAAAGATATTTACAGATGGTTTTGGTCAAAGCGCTCGGTCTAAACCGTTTAATTCATGATTTATTCGAGCTGTCGCGGCTGGAATCAGGCAAATCCGAAATGATCTTTCTCATGATGACGCTGCAGGAGCTGGTGGCGAAAATCGAGGATAAATTCATGCTCGATGTCGTGCGCGCCGGGCTGCAATATGATTTTCAGCTGGCATTCGATTCGGCTAAATTGGCTGAATACCATGTAGTTGTGGATATGGACCGAATTACGCAGGTGCTGACCAACCTTGTGTTTAATGCAATTCAGCACACGGGGGCGGAAGGGCAAATTCGCATACATTGTGCGATCGAAGAATGGGCAGGCAATGACGATTCCGCCGGCCAGCTCACCATACGTGTTCAGGATAATGGGGCAGGCATGCAGAAGGAGTCGCTGCCGTTTGTATTTGACCGCTTCTTTCGGGAAAAGCATGATCGGCAGGCGGTTCAGGGGAGCGGAATTGGCCTTGCGATTGCCAAAGAAATCGTCCACTATCATGAGGGAGAAATTCATGTGGAGAGCACGTTGGGAGTAGGAAGCACCTTCTATTTCACGCTTCCGCTGTACGTTTTTGAATAGCGGGTGGAACAAGCTTTTTATTATTTCTGTGAAAATGTTAATCCTACAGCCCTAATTAGCTGTGGTATAATTTTGCCCAGAGAAAGAATGCTGGGAGATTGCTCCAGCTAGGGCCGTGTTTTAACTGAGGAGCTGCGACGGTTTGCTGTCATCTCTTCAAATGAAATACGACCACAATATTCTGGGAGGTACGTATGATTAAAGAAAGCAGGCCGGTTAAACGGCTAATATTCGCTATGGTTTTGGGAATGCTTCTGCTATGCATCGGGCCCTTGGCAAGCGCTTCGGCCGCGGATGACGCGAAGATTAAACTCGACGGCAAGCAAGTAGTGCTGAATGATTCTACGTTTATTCTGGATGGAAGATTGTATGTGCCTGTGGCCCGCATCGCTGAATTGTTCAGTGCCAAGTCGAGCTGGGATAGTGACAATGAGGAAGTAACGATACATACGGCATTGAATGATAAAATCGTACTCGGAAACGAAGTGCCCGTTGTCTATTTCAATGATGAGCGCTATGTGATGGATGCGGCTCCCGTTTTCAAGGAAGGTAGACTGTATGCGTCCCTGCGCCAATTAGCCGAAATGCTGCATGCCGATTTGCAAGTGAATGCACAGTCAGGCGATATTGAGCTTGCTACTGTGAAGCCAGCAGTAGTAACAGACAAATACGGAATAGACGAGATCAGCAAGGAAACGAGCAGCAGCAAGTCGGAGCTGCTTAAGCGCAACGGACTGGATAGCAAGACCAAGCTTAAAGCAGGTACGAAGCTGAAGGTGGTCATTCCTTCGATTTTCGATCACGCAGCTGACCCGTTCACAGAAGCAGATTTGACGCTGCTTGCCAAGATCACAATGGTTGAATCAGGCTATGAGTCGTATCAAGGGCAGCTTGCCTTGGCGAATGTTATTTTGAACAGAGTGAAGGACTCCCGTTTTCCGAATACGATTCGTGAAGTGATTTATTCCGGCAGACAGTTCCCGCCAGCCCACAATGGCCTCCTTGATAAAAGCAAGCCCAATGAAGGCTCCCTGCGCGCAGCTAAGGAAGCGCTCAACGGCAAAAACAATGTGCAAAACGCCATCTACTTCTTTAACCCTAATATATCCCAAGGCGCGTTCTGGGATAGCCTAGAAGTCATTACGACGATCGGCAATCATAGCTTCGCAAAATAGGAACGACACATATAGAGAAGTCCGTTATGGCGTAGTGAGCCGTAACGGACTTTTTTGAAATATAGGAAAGGATATGATGTTTCCATCCTTTCTCTATATTTCTCGGACTGAAACGCGCCGCGCCGCCAAAGGAAGGCGCCAGCCGTTTCACCTTGCTGTATGGACCTAGGAAGCCGGCTTGGGATTCATACGTTTATAGTCAGCTTCTTGCTCGGCAGTTGCTTTAGGAATATCCATGCCTTTTTCCCAAATAATGAGACGGTCGTTTTCGTCCTTGCCTTCGTAGTAAATAATTGTTTTCTCTTGCGTGGGATCGGGGCTGTCCAGTGAAGACCAATATTCGGGCAATATTTCAGGCTTTTTATCCTGTTTAGAAAAGAAACGCCTACGCTCATTAATTTTGTGTACTTCTCTATTGGTATCGGTTAGTCCGCCTACGTTGCTTAGATAGCCATTCACATTGGCTGTCATTCGGTAATGAATGGAGCCATCCTTCATTTGATAGACTTCGCTGATGGCAATATCCTTGCTGGCTATAGCAAAATTCCTCATGCCAAAAAAATAGAGGGCTGTCAGCAAAATAATAACGGCAATACAGACGCTGATGCCAGCTATGACCCATTGTCTTCGTTTGATTTTTTTTAGAAAGTTGATCTGTTTCTGTGGGGCCGCCTGAAAGCCCTCGGTCTCCGTCATCATGCTGTCGAGCACCTGCCTGCAATCGCTGCACGAAGCGAGATGCTGTTGGATGGCTTCATTCGTATCTTCGCTTGTCAGCCCTTCGATATAGTTGGGAAGCAAATCCTGCACAATATGGCAATTTAATTGTTGTCCCATTATACGCTCCCTTTCATCATTTTTTGCTTGCCCCGGTAAAAGGTTACTCTGGCCCAAGCTTCGCTTTTTTCCAAAATTTCTCCGATCTCGGCAAAGCTTAATTCGCCGGAAAGCCGCAAGTACATCACTTCTTTCGTTGTTGCATCCAATTGATGCAGCATGCGAAACAAGGAGAGCTTATCTTCCTTATGTAAAATATCTGCTTCGACCTGCTGCCCCATAGAAACAGGAATATCACATGCATCCAAGGAAACGGATGGCATCTTTTTGTTTTTATTAAGCTCCCTATACCACGCGCGCTTAGCGATTTGGCATAACCAGACCGACATTTTGCAATCGCCGCGAAAGTTGTGGATCCCCTTCATCGCTTGATAAAAGGTCTCCTGCGTCAGCTCCTCCGACAAATCGGCATTTTGCGTCAAGCTGTACAAATATTTATAAACCGTTTGCGCGTACGTGCTATAGAGCTGCTCCATGCTTTCCATTTCTACACCTCCTACCCTATAAGTGCATGAACATTGGATTTCGTTACAGATGCCCTGCAATATTTTTTAAACCGATTGAAAGCATGGCTATGATAATTTAGTTTACTTCATCAAAGTGAAAAAGGCTGGATTTTTATGGGGAATGGATTTAAAATAGAGTCATAAAATGAAACTATGTTTCACTATATGAAACAGGAGGCGGAATATATGGCTTATCATTTCTATGGTATTGATCATGTTCAGCTGGCAGCTCCGGAAGGCTGCGAAACAGAGGCAAGGAGCTTTTTTAACGGCATATTGGGGTGGACGGAAATTCCAAAGCCGGAAATGCTGAAAAAACGTGGCGGGGTCTGGTTTGAATGCGGCACCCATCAAGTACACATTGGGGTACAGCGGGATTTTGTTCCGGCAACGAAAGCCCATCCTGCCTTTCACGTACAGAGCCTAGATGAATTGCGCGAGCATTTGCTTCAGCATCATATCCAGGTAATCGACGACGAGGCTAGGGCAGATGAAGGGGTCAAACGCTTCTATTTAAACGATCCATTTGGCAACCGCCTTGAGTTTCTAGAGTGGCTCTCCTAATCATTTAATAAGCCGAAGGCAGACGTCTATACGCAAAAGCCCCTATCCGAGGATGAACCCGGACAGGGGCTTAGCAAACAATACGCATTCGGTTTATGGAAGAGGTAGCTCTACGCTTTAATAGAGGCGATATGCAGCTGCTTATTGCGTTCTTTGAAGCGCACATTATGGGAGGACACGTAGGCGTATTGATCCGCTTCCGGCTCCATGTACAGTTTGGCGCTGTTCAGGGCAAGCACAGCATCGGTAAACGTTCCGGCAATCAGCCTAACCTTGCTGTCATAATGGACGCAGTCGCCAGCTGCGAAAATGCCCGGCACATTCGTCGCCAGACGGTTGCTGACGTTGATTGCCCATTCGCCCAGCTCAATGCCCCATTCTGCAATTGGACCATAGTCGCTCGTATAGCCATGGTTCACGACTACCGCATCAACATCAAGCACCTCGGATTCGCCCGTCTCGGCATGGGTAATCGTAACGCTGTGAATCGTCTCCCCTTGCCCATTCAGCTGGCTGACGAAATAAGGCGTACGTACATCAGCAGTTGCCATCATATCCGCGACATGCTTCTCCATCGCTTTGAATTGGTCACGGCGGTGAATTACGATAACCTCTGCCCCAATACCCGTAAGCTCATTCGCCCAATCGACGGCGGAATTGCCGCCACCGGAGATCAGCACTCTTTTTCCACGGAAGGAGATCAGCTCTTGAATGGTGTAATGCAGATTCGTCACCTCGTAGCGGTCAGCACCCTGAATATCAAGCTTCTGAATTTGCGTAATGCCGCGGCCTACGGTCACAATGACCGTACGCGATAGATGCTGCTCGCCAGTTGTCGAGGTAAGAAGGAAGTTGCCATCCTCTTGCTTGACGACGCCGACGATTTTTTGGTTGAAGACGAGTGTAGGGTCAAACGTGCGCGCCTGCTGCTCCAGCCAAGCAATCAGCTTGTCACAGCGCATCGGTGGAATGCCGCCGACGTCCCAAATCATTTTCTCCGGGTAC
The DNA here is from genome assembly GCF_059609455.1 of Paenibacillus liaoningensis. NCBI lineage: Bacteria > Bacillati > Bacillota > Bacilli > Caryophanales > Paenibacillaceae > Paenibacillus > Paenibacillus liaoningensis. The sequence continues at coordinate 38,560 of NZ_JCAALU010000022.1, read as the reverse complement.
GTGTGCAGAAAGCCGCCAAGCTCATTTTGGGCTTCAATCAGCTTTGTTTTCAAATCGCGCATTCCGCTATAGAAAGCAGTGTACATGCCCGCAGGGCCTCCACCAATAATCGTTACATCAAATAATTCCAAGGATTCAGACATTTGAGCTAGCCTCCAATTATAATGAAAATCATTATCAACTCACTATTTTCTATAGTAAAGGAGAATAAGGGGGGCGTCAACAATTGGCATATGGCAAAAAAGAAAATTTTTCCGATTAACGCTCCGGTCAGTATCCGGTCAGAATCCGTTCAGAGCTATTTGCTATGATGCATGTAGGATGCTGATATCAATAAAGCGGAGGGGAATTTATGGCACTGCAATATTCCTTAATGTTTGAGGAGCGGTCGTTGACACAGTCGATGGTGACAAAGGTTTTTAAGCAACTGGGTTTTGTGACCGAGCAACTGGTTCCGCTTGCGGGTGGTTTTCGGGTGGATGAGTTTAATGAAAGAATCGGGTTTTCGATGACGGTTATCGATACGCTCGATATGTCATTTGGATGGGATTCCGACTATTTGGAAGATGAATTTATGTACCAGCAGCATGTGAGCTTTAAGCTGTACAATTCGTACGATACAGAGCCGGAGGCTTGCGAGCTGATGCTCCAAATGGTGTTCAGCCTACTTGATATGGCGGGCTCGGATGCCCTCCTGACATTCAGTGATTCAGAAATTTTTTATCGGAAAAATAACGCCTTCTACGTCAATAATGATTTTGGCTTCTGGGAGCATGACAGTGTGAAAGCTTTAATCGGCACGATGGAGTATCAGCCGTTTAGATCGTTTGTCCATATATAAGCTGTTCATATAAGTTTGAATTATTATAATAGAAGAAAGACGATTGCCCCTTCTAAAAAAGGAGAGGCAATCGTCTTTTTCTTCATTAAAGACTCAGCACCTACAACGTCTTCGCAATATCGACCAGCGATTGCGACATGTCATTAATTTCATCCATGGAGGCGTTGACTTGCTCGGTCAGGGCAGCCTGCGTCTGCGTTAAGCTAGCCATGTTGTGAATGTGCTGGAGAATTTCCTCGATATAATCCTTCATCGTGTTCAAGCTGTTTTCGATATTGACCGTTGCATCGGCGCTGTGGACGGCAAGCTTGCGCACTTCATTGGCGACGACGGAGAAGCCTTGGCCGAGCTCTCCGGCACGCGCTGCCTCAATCGCAGCATTGAGGCCCAATAGATTCGTCTGATTTGCGATTTCTTTAATAAAATTAGAAATGTTTTTCGTTTCATCAGCACTATTTTTGGCATGATTGGCGGCTTCGGTCGATTGCTCTTGGGCAACGGCGAGCTCCTGCGCCTGGGTCGTTACATTGTTAATGCCTTTGACCATATCCATAATCGATTGCGAAAGCTGCTCGGTTTTCTCATTCAACAGCTTGACGACATCATCTTTATTTTTCTCATATGTAATATCCCGAATCGTGCCGGCAACGCGAAGCGGAACGCCTTTGGAGTCCCGGATCGTTTCGCCGCCTGCATGGAACCAGCGATATTCGCCATTTTTCAGCTTTAAGCGGTAGTCCAGATCATACGGCGTTTTACCGCTGTAATCGTTCATATGATCCGCAAATCCTTTCACCGTCCGTTCGGCATCGTCAGGATGCAGCCTGCTGCTCCAGCTGCTGAATACGTTAGGGAAATCACTTTCGTCTTGAAAGCCGAGCGTTTTGCGGAATTGGGGCGACCACCAAAATTCATTATTTGGATTAACCACGTCGCCAGCTACAACCGTCATATCCCATGGGGCTTCGACTAGGGCACGGTTAATCAGATCGTAGCGCGTAACGAGAGCCGCTGTTTCCTGATCCTTCATTTTCTTGTCATGGATATCGAATAAAGCGCCAGCTACGCGGAGCGGAACACCCTTCGAGTCTCTTACCGTCGTGCCCGTTGCACGGAACCAGCGATATTGACCATTTTTCAGCAGCAAACGGTATTCCAAATCGTAAGGGACTGTCCCCGTTCGATCGTTCAAGTGGTCGGCAAAGGCAGCAAGTACCCAATCATGATCATCTTTGTGCAGCTTGGACGACCAGCTGTCCAGTATATTCGGAAAATCAGCTTCATTCTGATAGCCTAGCATTTTGCGCAGCGCATCGCTCCAAATGAACGTGTTTTTCGGATTGACCGGATCTCCGGCAATGACCTGCATATCCCATAGTCCAACTTGGATAGCCTCCGTTACAAGCTGTAAACGAAGCTCCGCATCTGCGGCCTGCTGGGTCACCATCTGAAGGGCGGCATTAAAATGCTGTACAATGGCTTTCGTTGCGTCTGAATGGACAGCAGGCAGGGCAAATGGAGAAAAATCATGCTGTGAAAATAGCTCGGAGCGTTTTTTGGCTTCTTCTAGCAAGGCTGTCATGGCCTTAGATTGAGCATCCTTGAGAAACATAAGGTTGTCCCCCTTTTCATTTGCGAAACTTTTTTATAAAGTCCCAGGTTAACTCCACGATAACACTTAAAATGCTATATTTCTACAGCGTTCGACAAACTTTCATAGGTTTAAATTGCGTCTTTTTTCCTAAACGGCAAAAACGAATGATAACCGTCCGCTAGACGGCACTTTGAAGGAAGAATGACCGCTGCTAAACTCATAGATTATGATTCAAAGAAAAGCCTTTCAATGGTAATATAGGAGTAATTAGTAGATTAATTTGGGAGGATTTCGGCCTATGAGGTTTGGGCAATCGATTAAAACGAAGCTGATCATCGGCTTTATGGGCGTTATGCTCCCCATTGTCGTATACATGCTCATCAACAATATGTATGCGAAAACAATTGTGCGGGAGAAGGTTTCGGAGACTTATCGCAATACGCTCGATATTTTTGGCGGGCAGATGGATCATAACTTGGAAGAGATCAATGAATATTTGTACCAGATGTCGGTGCTGGATTCCGATGTTGGCCTCCTCACCTCGTTTCCGATGGACAGCGACTGGTATATGCTCACCAAGGTGCAGATCGATTCTAAGCTGAACCGGGACGTTGGCGTGTACAGCCTACTGGACAGCATTTTCGTCTATCACGATCATGACATCATATTTGGCACAGACAATGCGGTGTATGAGGATGCGCGGCAAATCATTAAGCAAAATATGGTGCAGTTGACGAAGGGAGGACAAGCGCTACTCAATGATCCCGAAACGTGGGAGGTCAAATACGACGAACGTATTCCCGGGCATTATTTTCTCATTAACTTTATTGAGGTCAGAGATGGGCTTTACGTCGGCGGCATCATTCGGGTGATGGATTTGGAGCGGCTGCTGGCGATTCAATGGAGCGATGGCGACATCGGGAACAACGGCATTTATTTGCGTGAAGGCGATCAGTCCGCCCAGGCACTGACGGAGCAAGCGCCGCGGCTTCTGAATGGGCAACTGGCTCCTGGGGAGGAGTCGCTCAATTCGGTCGTCGATCCCGATACGAAGCAATCGTATTTGGTGTTGAACCGCAACAGCAGCTTGGCGAATATCTCCTATAGGGTGCTGGTTCCAGAGCAGACGCTGCTGAAAAGCCTCATTTTTTTCCAAAATGCAGCTTTGCTTGCGCCGTTTGGCTTTCTGCTGCTGCTGGGCATTTATTTGCTGTTTATGCGAAATATGCTGTTTAAGCCGCTGCGCGAGCTCATGCTCGGAATGAAAAAAATCGCCATCGGCCAGCTCGATGTCCGCCTTGCGGCGAAGCAGTCGGGGCAATCGCTGGAGTTCGCTTTTCTCGGGAACACCTTCAACAAAATGGCGGAGCAAATTACGACGCTCAAAATCGACGTTTACGAGGAGCAGCTGCGCGTCAAGCAGGGGGAGCTGCGGCAGCTTCAAGCGCAAATCAACCCGCATTTTTATATGAACAGCCTGAACATTGTTTATAATTTAGCGGCGCTTGGCGATACGGAATCGGTGAAAAAAATGTCCCTGCATCTTGCCGATTATTTCCGCTTTATTATGCGGTCAAACCGCGACATGATTTTGCTCAGCGAGGAGCTGGATCATATCGACAATTACATTACGATTCAGAAAATGCGCTTCCCGGACAAGCTGCAATTTACATATGACGTGCCGGAATTTGTGAGAAACTACAAGGTCGCGGCGCTGACGGTGCAGCCTTTTGTGGAAAATGCCATTATTCATGGGTTCAAAAACCGCCGCAAGCCATTCATCATACATATTGGGGTGGAGGCGCAAAAGGATGGCGGATTTTATTTGACGATTACCGATAACGGAACGGGCTTCTCGGAGCCGGTGCTGGACAAGCTGCAGCGCAAAATTCCGCTTATCGAAGGCGAGACGAGCAGGCTCGGCATTATGAATGTCATCCATCGGCTGCAATTAATTTATAGCGAACGGGCAGCCATTACGTTCAAAAATGTAGAAGAAGGCGGCGCTGCCGTTACCATTCGATTCCCGGTAGGGGAAGAGGAGCTAATTTCGAATGTATAATTTGCTAGTAGTAGATGATGAGGATATTGCCGTTCGCGGCATAGTGCAGGGGATTAATTGGTCGGATGTGCCGATAGGCCAGCTGTTTACCGCCTGCGATGCGGAGGAAGCCAAAGAAGTGCTGCTGCAGGAGAAGGTGCACATCGTGCTGTCGGATATTGATATGCCTGATTTGAACGGCATTCAGCTATTGGAGTGGGTCAATGAGCATTCTCCTTCCTCGGTCACCGTGTTTTTGACAGGCCATGCCGATTTCAAATACGCGCAGCAGGCGGTGCAGCTGGATTGCTTCGATTATTTGCTGAAGCCGGTCGATCATGAGGTGCTGAAGACCTGCATTCATAACGCGATTGAGAAGGTTGTGGAGCTGGAGGAGCTTGAAGAAATCCGCAGCACCTACAGCCATTATTATGAGCAGTGGAACAAGCAGCGGCCAGCACTTATTGAGCGTTTTTGGCAGGATATGCTGCATTACCGGGTTTCGGCTGCCCCTGTGCATCTGGATTCTTCGATGGAAACGTACGGCATACCGCTGCGCGCGGATAGTGAAATACGTGCGGTGCTGATCAGCATTGAGCATTGGCGGGAGGAATGGTCGGCGCGCGATGAGGAAATTATGACCTACGGGGTGAAAAATGCCGCGGCCGAGCTCGTGCTGGGCGGCAAGCCCGGGCATATTGTGCACGACGGAAACGGCATTTTGTACGCTCTCTTCTATAGTAATGAGGAGGACGAGCAGGCGATTGCTGCTCGCTGCAAAAATTTCATCCAGCAGGCACGGGGCTTGCTGCATTGCCAGCTGTCTTGCTATATCGGCGCCGCGACGGTGGCCCAGCAGCTTCGCGGCAGCGTGCAGCGGCTGCTTGATCTGGAGCGCAGCAATGTAAATGCGGCCTGCGCCGTTATACACGAAAGCAGCCATAGCATTCAGACTTCGAGCGTATCGACAGCTTCACAGCCGCTGCCCTTCACCGATTGGGCGATGCTGCTTGCACCGGGCAAGCGAGCGGAACTGCTGCTGCGCATTGACGAGCATTTTGATCATTTGCAGCACAACAACGGCGATTATACGCAGCTGGCTTCGTTTTATTTCGGCTTTATGAATATGGTATTCCAGTGGCTAAGCAAGCAGGGGGTCGCTATAACCGACGTATTCGCAAAGCGCGAATGGGAGGCGGGCGAGCAAGTAATGAAGTCGCTGCCGCGCATGCGCAGCTGGACGCATCAAGTATGCATGCAGCTAACGGACTATGCCGGAACGGCGGGCAAGGACGTATCGCAGGTCGTAGCCAAGGTGCAGCGTTATATGGAGGAGCACCTGGATGAGCAGTTCAGCCGCGAGCATGCGGCGGAAGCCGTCTATTTGAATCCGGCGTATTTGTCCCGGCTGTTTCGACGGGAAACGGGGCATTCGCTGACAGATTATCTCGTCAGAATGCGCATCGCCCGCGCCCGGGAAGAGCTGGAGAAGACGAATACGAAAATCAGCGATATTGCGGTCATGATCGGCTATTCGAACTTTTCCCATTTTTCCAAGCTGTTTAAGAAAGAGACGGGTCTCACCCCGCAGGAATACCGCAAAAAGGTTCAGCATATTTAGAAGCGTGGTGAAAAAGCGAAGCGGAATGAAAAGGTTGAGCTGGAGAAGCGGCAGCGTTCGCTTTTATCCTTGAATTTCAACAAGTTGCGGCTCATTCATAGAAATTCAAGGGTAATGGCGATCGTAAGCCAATCTTTTCATGCAGTGGAGCCTCTTTTTCACCACGCTTCTAAAATAAGTCATTATAGCGTTAATACAGTCACGGAGCCGATAGATGAGAGGCTCCGTTTTTCATTACAATTTAAACATAGAGAGGGATGGAGAAAGGATGAAAATATGACGCTCGCTACCAACATGAGAAGATATTGGATCTTCTATGTCATGATGGCTCCCGGAGTATTGTTTTTGATTTTCAACAACTATATTCCGATGCTAGGAACCGTCATCGCATTCAAAAACGTCAATTACACTGATGGGATCATTAATAGTCCTTGGGTCTGGTTCGACAATTTCAAGTATTTGTTTAAAACATCAGACGCCTGGATTATTACGAGAAACACGCTGCTTTACAACATTTCGTTCATTATTCTGAATATGATTGTGCCGGTCGCATTTGCGATTATGCTCAATGAGATGAAAAACAAGCTGATGGCTAAGTTTCATCAAGCCGTCATTTTCCTAGCTTATTTTTTATCGATGGTCGTAGTCAGCTATTTGGTGTACGGATTCCTGCATGATACGCATGGCTTCGTCAATACCTCCATTATGAAATGGCTGGGACTAGAGCCGCTGCAATGGTATTTCGAGACGAAAATATGGCCGTTCCTGCTGCCAATTATTAATACGTGGAAAAATGTCGGCTATTACACCGTGCTTTATTTGGCGGCTATTATTGGCATTGACGACGAATATTACGAAGCGGCAACGATAGACGGCGCCAGCAAATGGCAGCAAATCAAAAGTGTGACGATTCCGCTGCTTATGCCAACTATTATCGTACTAACGCTGCTGCAAATTGGACGGGTATTTTATGCGGATTTCGGTTTGTTCTTCCAAGTGCCGCGCGAGTCGGGTCCTTTGTTCCCAGTAACGAACGTTATCGACACGTACGTTTACCGCACCTTTATTGCAATGGGCGATATTGGCTTATCGTCAGCAGCGGGGCTGTATCAATCATTGGTCGGCTTCATACTCGTATTCCTGTCGAACTGGTTCGTTCGCCGAGTCGACAAGGACAGCGCATTGTTTTAGAGTATGGATAAAAATGGGAGGAAACAAACCTTATGCAAACTGAAATGAGCAAATCGGGCTCGAACCCGTTCAACGCGATTTCGCCTACAGCGAACACGATCATCAACATTGGTTTTATGCTGTATACGATCGCTTGTCTGCTGCCGATTCTTCTGATCGTCATGGTATCGCTATCGAATGAGCAGGATGTGCTGACGAAAGGCTACAGCTTCATTCCAAGTCAAATCGATTTTACCGCTTATAAGTTTCTCTTTACCGATTGGCAGCAAATTTTGCGCTCTTACGGCGTTACGATTTTCGTAACGATTGCCGGTACCATTCTCAGCCTCATTATTATGGCGCTGTATGCGTATCCGATTTCGCGGACGGACTTTCCGCACCGCAAGTTTTTCACCTTCTTTATTTTCTTCACGATGCTGTTCAACGGCGGGCTGGTGCCTTGGTATCTTGTCTACGTGAACATGCTGAATCTGAGGGACAACATTTGGGCCCTTGTGCTGCCGCTGCTCGTTTCTGCGTTTTTCGTGCTCGTCATTCGCACGTTTTTCCAGTCGACGATTCCAGTAGCCATTCTCGAAGCAGCCAAAATCGACGGAGCGAGCGAGATGCTGATTTTCTTCCGTATCGTCACGCCGCTTTCACTGCCCGTGCTGGCAACCGTTGCGCTTTTCAGCACCGTCAACTACTGGAACGATTGGTTCCTCAGCCTCGTCTTTATTACCGATGACAAGACGCTGAGCATCCAATATCTCATGTACAAAATGCTGCTCAACATTCAGTTTCTGGCGAGCAACAGCAACGCGGCATCGGCCATTGCCGCAGCGGGAGGCCAAGTCTCCTTCCCGAATGAAACGGTGCGTATGGCTATGGCGATTATGGGTATTGGACCGATCGTATTCGCTTATCCGTTCTTCCAGAAGTATTTTGTAAAGGGTTTGACCGTCGGCGCTGTAAAAGGCTGACGGCAGGCTCTGCCTGCTAAGGGCTGTTACCGGATCAATGCCGGTGCAAGCATAGATTTATCATTTTGGGGAGGTCAATGGGGATATGATTAGAACAAATAAGGGAGTGCTTGGCGTTACCACCACGATGCTCACTTTTGCTTTATTGCTGAATGCTTGTTCCGGCGGCAGTGGTGCGACGAATGGAAATGCTTCACCAAGCAATGCAGGGGAAGCAGCGGCAAGCCCAGCTGCATCCGAGGCGGCAACACCAGCTGACAATGGAGCTGCGGGCCTGGAGCCGTATACGATTAAACTCGTGTACACAGGAGCACCACAGGCAGATGAAGCGAAAGTGGAAGCGAAGCTGAATGAATATTTGAAGGATAAAATCAATGCTTCCATTGATTTAATGCCCATCGATTGGGGTCCGTGGGATGATAAAATCAATCTCATGATCGCTTCGCGCCAAAAGGTTGATATTATTTTCACCGCGCAATGGAATAAGCATGCCGTTAACGTTGCAAAAGGCGCATTCCTCGATTTGGGCGATCTGCTCAAGGAAAATGGCCAAGATATTTTGAAAACGCTTGATCCTGTATTTTTGGAAGGCGCGAAAATCAACGGCAAAAACTATGGCGTTCCAACGAATAAAGAGCTTGCGGCGCAAGGCGGCATCATTTACCGCAAAGACATTGCCGATGAGCTTGGCATCGATATGACGGCAGTAAAAACGATTGCTGATCTTGACAACGTATACAAAGTTGTAAAAGAGAAGCATCCGGAATTGACTCCGCTTTATTTGAAAGACGGCGAGACGTTCAACTCGCATTATTTCGGCAATTATGACGCGCTGGGCGATACGTCGATCCCGGGCATTATTTTGAAAGATGAAGATGGCACGACGGTTAAAGCGAACTATGATGTAGCGCGTTATGTCGATACGCTTAAGCTGACTCGCGACTATTTCAAAAAAGGCTACATTAACAGCGACGCAGCAACGAACCAAACGATGAACTACGATGCTATGAAAGCAGGCAATGTATTCTCGATGACTTCGTCGCTGAAGCCAGGCAAAGATAAAGAGCTTGAGAACCAGACAGGAATGACTGGCAAGCTTGCTCAGCTGGAACTGAACACGAAGACGATTGCGACTTCGGAAACAGCTGGCTCTATGCTAGGTATTTCTTCCACTTCGGAGGATCCTGCTCGCGCTATGATGTTCATCAATCTGCTTCACTCGGACAAATATGTCAACAATCTGCTTAACTTCGGTATCGAGAATGACCATTATACGAAGGTTAGCGATGAAGTGATTAAGTCCAGTGATAATACGAAAAACTACAACCCAGGCGCAGCTTGGATGTTCGGCAGCCAGTTCCTGAACTATGTATGGGAAACTGAGGACCCGAACAAGTGGGAAAAATTCAGAGAGTTTAACCAAAATGCCAAAGTTTCTCCTGGCCTTGGCTTCGTCTTTGACGGCGAGTCTCTGAAAGCGGAGATCGGCGCAGTTGTCAACGTCGACAAACAGTATTTGACGGCACTCGAAACAGGTTCGGTCGATGTGGATAAAGTACTGCCGGAATATACAGCGAAGCTGAAATCCGCAGGCATCGAGAAAATCATTGCTGAGAAGCAAAGCCAGTTTGACAAGTTTTTAGCTAGCAAATAAAGGTGAAACGGCCGAAAGCCGTCCTCTGGCGGCGCGGCGCGTTTCAATCCGAGAAATATAGAGAAAGGATAGCGATACGATATCCTTTCCTATATTTAAAAAAATACCGGTAGACAACGTAATTCAAGCGAGCGGGCAGCCTCCTCAGGTAGAGGGGGCTGCCCGCTTGTTTTCACATAAAAAACCGCACTAAGACTGCGGTACGGCATGCCTCCCCGACCAAGGTCTAGTGCAAAAACAGCCGCAGGTCCATTTTAGAAACATGCAAAACAACCTACAATAAGTACATAAGCAACACCGCAACAAACGAAGCAAATGAAACAAGCGAAACAAAGCAAGAGGCACAAGGAACTAACAAACGATTGGGTTTGCGGCATTTCACAATTCACAACACGGAAGGCGGTGACAAACAAATGGCAAATCAAAAACTGCTTGGTGTTATCCTAGCGATAGTAGGAAGCTTCATCGTTCTCAAATTTCTCGGCGTACATCTTGGTGGATTAATCGGCTTCCTGTTCCCTTTCATTCTGATCGGCCTAGGTGTTCTTGGCTGGAGCAACAATAAGAAATGGATCGGCGGCATTCTCATAACGATCGGTGCACTCGGTGTTTTCTCAAAATTTTCAGGCTTGATCCTGCTGGTCTTGGCTGTTGGACTCGTCGTTTACGGCGTTTCGCTTCTGAAAAAAAGCAGCTATCGCGGTTACTAATCAAATATAGATGGAGATTAAGGAGGGAAGCCAATGAGCATTATGCGTAGAGTTCGCGACATCACGGTCGCCACACTAAATGAACGATTGGAAAAAGCAGAGGACCCCGTTAAGCTGATTGACCAGTTTCTCTGGTCGACAAGGGAAGATATTTTGCAGGCGGAACGCTTGTATGAGCAATATACAGGGCACACCAACCACTTGAAGATCCAATGGCTGCAAGCTGAGCAGCAGAAGGAAAAGCGTGAACAGCAAGCGATGACTGCCTTGAAGGCAGGCGAGGAGCAGCTGGCAAGGCTGGCGCTTCACGAGAAGGCAAGCAGCGAGGAGCGCGCAGCGCAATACCGCGATTTGTACGAGCAAAGCAGGTTGAATACGCTCGGCCTTGAAGAACAGCTTCGTGAAATGCGCAGTGAATACCAATCGGTTTATGATAGACGTGAATATTATGCAGCAAGAATGGAATCGCTAAGGTTGCAGCAGCGAATGAATGCAAGGTTTAGCGGAATTGGCGAGCAAGGCGCACAGCCGGGCAGCATGTTCAGAAGGCTCGAAGACAGCATCAGCAACATGGAGCTGGAAGCGAAGAGCCTGCATGATTTGCGCCGGATGGGCAGAGAGTTCGCTACTGAAGCAGGCCATTCGATTCAATCGGCAATCGAGCAAGAGTTGGAGCAGCTCAAAAGGAAGCTGCAGAAGGAGGGCTGATTGATTTGAAGAAACTATACCGTTCGTCACGAGACAGCAAACTATTCGGCTTATGCGGCGGGATTGCCGAAGCCTACAATATAGATGCAACACTGCTCAGAATTTTACTCATCGTAGTGACCATATTCTCGAGCGGAATCGTTATTTTTATCTACTTACTGGCTGGTCTGGTCGTTCCGAAAGAGCCGCCTTATTATAACAATGGCGGGTTTGGAAATGGATTCGGCAACGGTTACGGCAATGGCGGTCAAGGATCGCAAGGCAATGGCTACGGTTATGGCAGCGGCGGTGCTGGTGGAAACCAAAACTTCGGTTCGCAATTCCAAGGCTCGTTCACCAAAGGGCCACAGCAGCAATGGAACGGTCAAACTGGGCAGACGCCACCAAACCCATCCTCGTCGCAATTTGACAGCATGTTTGAGGATTTGGAGAAAAAGGCACTTCGTAAAGAAATCGATGAGTTACGCGCAAAATTAGCCAAACACGAGAAGGGAGAGTTATAATTATGGGAATCTTCAAAAGAATGAAAGATATGACGAAAGCATCGGTGAATGAGGTATTGGACAAAATGGAGGATCCGGTTGTGATGCTCAATCAGTACCTGCGTGACATGGAAGCGGAAATTCATTCGGCAGAGGTTACAGTAGCGAAGCAAATCGCCAACGAGCGCCGTATGAAGCAGCGTTTGGAGGAAGCTGTTCGCAGCACGGCTGACCGTGAGTCGAAAGCAGAAGCGGCAATCCGCAATGATCAAGAGCAGCTTGCCCGCAAATTGCTGGAAGAAAAATTGTTCTTCGATCAAAAAGTAATTGAGTACACGGATCTGTATGCTCAATCCAAATCGCAAGCAGAGGAGCTGACTCAGCAGCTGCATGCGCTGAAAGACGAGTTTTATCAGCTTCGCAACAAACGCAATGAGCTGGCATCCCGTGCTCAAGTCGCAAAAGCGCAAAAGCATATTGCTCAATTGACAACTACGAATACAATTGACAAAGGTACAGCTTCCAGAGGCTTCAACCGTATGGAAGAGAAAATTTTGCAAATGGAAGCGGAAGCGGATGTATTGCGCACACCGTATTCCTACAGCGGTACGGCTGCACCATTTAATGCAGTAGAAGCCGAAAAACAGCTTAAAGTGGATGAGCAACTGGATGCGCTCAAAAACAAGCTGAAGCTCGATAAAGCACCACAGGAATAATACAACCCGCAGGATGAGAAGAGAGCGGACCGGGCAACCGGTCTGCTCCTTCTTGCTTGTCGTTTAAGGAGTGAGCAGGTTGGCCGAAGAGAAGCCCTTGCAAGGAGATCAGCCTATTGCGCCGCAGCAACAGGATCAAAGGCCGCCGTTACCATACCCAGGCCATCATCAACAGAAGCTGGGCGGCCAGCGCAATGGGCGGGATGCAGCCAATCGGCGCAAAAACTTAACGGAGTCGCTCCTATGGCTTCTTATTATACTTAGCCTCGCAGTCATTATGCTGCAAGGCATCGGTTATGTGAATTTATTTACGCTGCAGGCGAAATGGGCGGTTATTGGGCTCGCGATTACTGGAGCAGCAATGGCACTTGTTGCTTTGAACAATTATTTGCAAAATTCGAAGCTGCGTGAGGTCATTAAGCGGTTGACCGAGCAGCAGCGCAAACGCAGCTATCCGGTGACGATTGATTCGGCGGAGCATGATGAACACTCGGAAAGCATACAACGGGAAGAGCAGGATGATGTATGGACGGAGAAGGTTAAATTTTCTGCAGTTATTGAAGAACGCCAGCGGCTTGCGCGCGAGCTTCATGATGCGGTCAGCCAGCAGCTATTCGCAATTTCGATGACGGCGACGGCGGTCAGCCGGACGATTGAGCGCGATTGGGAACGGGCGCGCCGGCAGGTGCAGCTGATTGAAGAGATGGCCTCCGTGGCCCAGTCGGAGATGAGAGCGCTGCTGCTCCATTTGCGGCCTGTACACCTCGATGGGAAAAATCTCGCTCAAGCACTGACGCTGCTTGTTGGTGAGCTTAAGGAAAAAGTGCCGATGACGATTGATTTGTCGTTGGATGATTCCATAACGATGAAGCCAGCGGCGGAGGATCATTTGTTCCGCATTGCGCAGGAGGCATTGTCCAATACACTTAGACATGCCAAAGCGGATACAATGAACATAAAGCTTTATCGGGAGGATGGAGCCGTATGCATGCTGCTGCAAGATAGCGGTGTGGGCTTTGATCTGGAGCAGAAGAAGAAAACCTCCTATGGCTTGCTCACGATGGAGGAGCGGGTTAATGAGCTGCGCGGCAAGCTGTATATGTCATCACGCCCTGGGGAGGGCACACTGATTCATATTACGGTGCCGCTGGATATAAATGGGTAAACAGTGAAAAGGACGAAAGTGGGGGAGCCGTGTGGAGTCGATGGAACAATTAGCTGCACCCGTAAAAGTGCTGCTGGTAGATGATCACGAGATGGTGAGAATCGGCCTTGCTGCCGTATTGGATACGGAAGAAGGCATAGAAGTAGTCGGAGAAGCAAGCAACGGGTATGACGGTATTCGTATGGCCCAATCGTATAAGCCGGATGTTGTGCTGATGGATTTGGTGATGGATGGCATGGATGGCGTGGAGACAACAGCGAAGCTGCTGGAATTGTACCCGGATTGCAAGGTCATCGTTCTGACGAGCTATCTCGATGACAGCAAGCTGTATCCGGTCATTGAAGCGGGTGCGTTCAGTTATTTATTGAAAACATCTAGAGCAAACGAAATAGCGGATGCGATCCGTGCGGCCGCACGCGGGCAATCGGTACTGGAATCGCAAGTAGCGGCCAAGATGATGAGCCGCATGCGCCAGCCTAAGCAGCCCGTCGTAGCTCCGCTGCATGATGATTTGACCGACCGCGAGATGGATGTGCTGAAGCGGGTCGCACAGGGGATGTCGAATCAGGAAATCGCGGATGAGCTGTTCATTGGGGTGAAAACCGTGAAGTTTCATATTACGAACATTTTCAATAAGCTTAACGTAGATGACCGGACACAGGCTGCCATATACGCACATAAGCAAGGAATTGCCGAATAGGAGGCAATTTCCTTGCTTATTTTTTTGAAAGTTATTGGTTAGCCTTCATCGTTCAGCAGCAGGCCGCTTGGGGGAAGCGGATAATGCATTTTCATCGAGCTGTAGTAAGTGGCGTATGGCTGCGTACGCTCGGCACTATTTTTCAAGAGATCGGTTGTCCGGATTTCGTCGCCGCCGAGCGACAAGGCCTGCAGCAGCGTCGTCATTAGCCCGTAGGGGCCTAGAAGCTGGCGATACAAATGCTGGCCTGACAGCGGGTATTCGCGGTAGATGGAAGCGGCAATGGCAGGACGCAGCATCCAGCGGCTTGTGATGTCGTCCCGTATAAAGCCAACCAGCTCCGCCGCATGATGGTTCATGGCCTGCTGCGCACGATCCCACAGCGATGGCTTAATGTAGCGGGCTACCTGTACAAAAGCTTGCTGCAGGCGATTCATGACGCCCGTCAGCTTCGTCAGCTGTTCGACAAGGCAGCGCTCGTTGAAATCATTGCGGATTTTGAGTGCAATGACTTGCACCTCTTTGTGGGCTTGTCTATATTGTTCGAGCCAGACGGCCGCATGGCCGGCAGCTTCGCGATAAGGATCATTCCAGTCAAAATCATGCTCGGGAGGCCGTTGAAACTCCATGTCCCTGTAGGGATAACTGGCATAAGGCGTGATGCGCTGTATAGGCTCGAAGATGGCTCTCCGGTTCGTACGTTCGATAGGGCGGATGGACATTTCAATAACCTCCTTCAATCGGTTTCCTGTAGTTAGCATAAAGGATGACAGCTGCAAATACTGCTGAAAATCGCTGTCGAAAGCTGGCTTATTAAATGAGCAGGAACAAAAAGGCAATTAGGGCAAGGTCAATAGCGAACGCGCCGCCATACGGCCAGTTATACCCCGGGTAATTATAATAGTAGGGATCATAAGGATAAGCTTGGGTTTGAGCGACTTTTTCTTTGGCTGTTTTGCTTGCTTTGCTTGCTTTGCCTGCTTTGCCTTTGTTTTTGCCTTTGGCCTTATCGGCTTTAGGGGATTCGGCTTCGGCCAGCATCTGTGCGCCCGGTTGTTCATTTAGCGTAAGCTTGCCGCCTCGGCAGTGGCTTAACACGCCGAAATGCCTTGCGCCGTCATGGGTCACAATGCAAACGGGCATTCCGCAAAAACGCGATATGACGCCTTCTTCAAGCGGATAAATTTGTTCCATATACGAGTAACCTCCTATTGGGCTTTATGCTTTTGCAAGCAGTATATTCACCTACAGGCGGATGTGTATGGATGTTTACCCAGATGAGCGAAGAAAGCAGCCTATCTACAGTAAATTCACCTTTTTCTGCCTAATTCAAACAGCAATCGCGTTTTTAAATAAGCGGCAAGCGGAAATGTAAGGCTAGAGGCTCAAAGGAACACAAGCAAAAATAAATATATTGCTCCTGTTCTTTCATGGAATTTCATGTAAAATGGAAGCGTTATCCATGATTTGGAAGGCTATGTAGACCAAGGAGGCTGATGTGTTCGATGGCAAAGCTGAACAGGTACACGGAACCGGATAAAATAAAACGGCGCAGCCGAATCGGCGTGCTGGCAGCAGCAATGGTATTGCTTTTTGGCGCGGTATGGGCGCTCGTTAATCAGGACAAGCTGACAACGCAGGGGAAAGCGGAGGGCAGCTTGCTTCAGCATGACGTTAAGCAAATGTGGAGCTGGAGCGATGGGCTGCTGAAGTCCGGGGCGCCCG
The DNA here is from genome assembly GCF_059609455.1 of Paenibacillus liaoningensis. NCBI lineage: Bacteria > Bacillati > Bacillota > Bacilli > Caryophanales > Paenibacillaceae > Paenibacillus > Paenibacillus liaoningensis. The sequence goes on along the minus strand of NZ_JCAALU010000022.1, from coordinate 22,450 downwards.
GAGCAGGCTGGACGCTGCGCTGGTATGCGAGCGGAGAGGCGGCTAAACTGCGGGAGCAGCTGTTTCCACGCTACGAGGGCGATGCGGAAGGGGAGCTGAGCACGCTGCTGCCGGAAGCAGGCGGCAAGCTGTCTATGACCGTGACGGCGTCAGCCGGGCAAGGGAAACAGCAGATGCTGCTGCTTTTTTCCACCGAATCAAGCAAACAAGCGGATCAGCATAAGCTGCTTTCAGCTATAGATCATATCGAGTCTGCTATGAGAAGGACAAATATTTCTTATGATGGAGGAATAACCATCAGAGGCTTGACAGAATATAATAATGTGGCGGAGAGGCTTGCGCAGCTTGCAGCCGCTGAACAGGTGGATCGGTATGATGATGCCGGGACGGTGAGCGAAAGCTTTTTTACTGGAGGGCTTAAAGCTTCTGTAAAGACTGGCGGCAAGGAGGCGAATATGCAGGTTGCCGTGCATAAAGGAACGGATACGGGACAGCTGGAGGTCGTCATTGGAATCCCGCTGATTTCGGGAGATTACAGCGCCTCGCAATAGATGAAATATTGTGATGGAATCAGGAGAAATAACGATCGTTATTAGTTTTTTTTATGGTGGATTGCGTAGCAGTTTCAGGATTAATATGTTAAACTACATACCATGCAAAGACGTATAAAAATTCATAGGAAAGAATGAGGAATATGGAGCAAAATACGAATCCCGAAACGCTATCGCCGCAAGGCGCCGTATATTATTTGTTTGGAGCAACAGGCGATTTAGCTAAGCGCAAATTGTTCCCTGCCCTGTTCAGCTTATATAAAGAAGGAAAATTGTCTGAAAAATTTGCGGTCGTAGGCCTTGCCCGCAGACCTCGCACGAACGAGCAGTTCCGTTCGGACGTTTATGATTCCATTGTGGAATTTTGCCGTTACAAGGCGGATGATGCCGAGCTATGGAATCGTTTTGCCGAGCATTTCGAATATATGTCGCTGGATATTAACACGGTGGACGGCTTCCGCGAGCTGAGCAAGCTTTCGGAGCAGTTGGAGGCGAAATTTGATATTCCAGGCAACCGCTTATTCTACTTGGCACTTGCGCCTGCGCTGTTCGGACCGGTGTCCTTCAACCTGCGCGACGGCGGGCTGCTTGAGTGCAAAGGCTGGAGCCGCGTCGTTATTGAGAAGCCTTTCGGCTACGATCTTCCATCCGCACAAAAGCTGAATGACCAGCTGAGCCAAGTGTTCAAGGAAGAGGAAATTTTCCGCATTGACCACTACTTGGGTAAAGAAATGGTGCAAAATATTCAGGTTATCCGTTTTGCTAATGCATTTTTTGAGCCGTTGTGGAATAATAATCATATCGCCAATGTGCAAATTACGCTGTCGGAAACGGTTGGTGTAGAGGATCGCGGCGGTTATTATGACAAATCCGGCGCATTAAGAGACATGGGCCAAAACCATATGCTCCAAATGCTCACGATGATTGCAATGGAGCCGCCTAGCCGTCTGCATGGCGAAGATATTCGCGATGAGAAGGTGAAAGTGCTGCGCTCGCTGCGCAACTACAAATCCAGCGATGAGGTTCGCAAAAACGTCGTTCGCGCCCAATACAGCGAAGGCTCGGCTCGCGGCAAGGAATTGGCCGGTTATCGCCAAGAGGATTCCGTTAATCCGGAATCGACGACGGAAACGTATTTCGCTGCTAAAGTAGCGGTAGACAACTTCCGTTGGGCTGGCGTTCCGTTCTATATCCGTACAGGCAAACGCCTGCCGGTGAAGACGACTGAGGTTGTTATTGAATTCAAGTCGATGCCGCAAAACGTTTTGTTCGCGCAGCGTCATGATCTTGCGCCGAATTTGCTCGTCATTCGGGTTAACCCGATGGAGGGCATTTATATTAAAGTCAATGCCAAGACACCTGGTGCCGACAATTCGGTACAGCCCGTGGCTATGGAATTTTGCCAAAGCTGCCAAATCGGCTTGAATACGCCGGAAGCGTATGAGCGTCTGATCCACGATGCGGTGCGCGGCGATTCCACTTACTTCACCCGTTGGGATGAAGTAGCGCAGGCATGGGAGTTTGTTGACAAAATCGCTCAAGCATGGGGCGAGGACAAAAAGGATCTTGGGTCTTATTCTGCTGGCTCATGGGGTCCGGAAGCGGCAGATAAGCTGCTTGCAGAGGATGGCTTCCACTGGTGGCCGGTCAATGGACAGGACGAAGACAAAGTGATCTGGATTACGAACAGCGGCAAGTAAGCAGCTGCGAGGAAATTAGCGGTACTTTATTTCTTCGCAGTCTCCAAGCAGCAGGCTGGGCGTCAATTTCGCATAATTTCAAATGAAGATATTCCACAGCGCACCGCCTTTAGGCCGTGCGCTGTATGAATGAAGGGAAGGCAAGCAATGAGCAAAACGCTAAGCAATGAATTGCAGCTGGAAGTCGATAAGCGCCGCACCTTTGCGATTATCTCTCACCCGGATGCGGGAAAAACGACGCTAACCGAGAAGCTCCTCCTGTTCGGAGGAGCTATTCGTCTGGCAGGCTCCGTTAAGGCGCGGAAAGCAAGCCGCCATGCGACCTCCGACTGGATGGAAATTGAGAAGCAGCGTGGAATCTCCGTTACTTCCAGCGTCATGCAATTCGATTACGACGGCCATCGGGTCAACATTTTGGATACGCCTGGCCACCAGGATTTCAGTGAGGATACGTACCGGACGCTGACAGCAGCGGATAGCGCGGTCATGCTGATTGACGTTGCCAAAGGTGTCGAGGCCCAGACGATCAAGCTGTTCCAAGTTTGCCGTAAACGCGGCATTCCGATTTTTACCTTCATCAACAAGCTGGACCGTGAAGGACAAAGTCCGTTTGAACTGATGGAGGAGCTGGAGCGTGTGCTTGGCATCCGTTCGGTTCCAATGAACTGGCCGATTGGCATGGGCCGCGAGCTTTGCGGCGTTTATGACCGGATGAAAAACCAGGTCGAGCTGTTCCAAGGCAATGACCACAGCACGATTGAAGTTCGGAAAACGGATGATTACAACGATCCGATTATTCGCGAGATGGCAGGCGACTATTTGCATGATCAACTCGTGCAGGATCTTGAGCTTCTTGATGTAGCAGGCGATCAATTCGATATCGAGAAAGTACGCGCTGGCGAGCTGACACCGATTTTCTTCGGCAGTGCGGTTAACAATTTCGGCGTCCAAACGTTTCTGGATAACTTCCTTGAGCTGGCGCCAAAACCGACAGAGCGCATGAGCAAATCCGGCCCGGTTGAACCGACGAATGAGAAGTTTTCGGGCTATGTCTTTAAAATTCAAGCGAATATGAACCCGGCCCACCGCGACCGGATTGCCTTTTTGCGCATTTGCTCCGGGCGCTTTGAGCGTGGGATGAGCGTTCGCCATGTCCGTGCGGGCAAAGATATTAAGCTGGCGCAGCCGCAGCAGTTTTTGGCGCAGGATCGCGACATAGTGGAGACGGCTTATCCGGGCGATATTATCGGCTTGTTCGATCCGGGCATTTTCCGGATTGGCGATTCGCTGTCGCAAAACTCGGAAGTCATATTTGATGAGCTGCCGACGTTCTCACCAGAGATTTTTGCTAAAGTAACGGTTAAAAATGCCTTGAAGCATAAGCAGTATCAAAAAGGCGTTGACCAGCTGACGGAGGAAGGCACGATTCAGGTGTTCCGTTCGGTTGGCGGCTTTGATGAAACGATTTTGGGCGTCGTTGGGCACTTGCAGTTTGAGGTGTTCGAATATCGGATGCGTGCGGAGTATGGCGTCGAAATCCAGTTGCACCGCATGACGTTCCAGTTTGCACGCTGGATTGTAGATGACAAAATCGATCCGGCGAAATTCCGGATTAACTCCACGCTCGTTCAAGATAAGAAGGGCAATTATGTCGTCTTGTTCGAGAATGAATATGCGATGAGGACGGCGATGGACAAAAATCCTACGTCGAAATTTCTAGAAACAGCGCCTTAATCGCGCTGGAAACGCCAGGGCAGGCAAGCGGCTCTGGCGTTTTTTTTTGAAAGATAAGCATTTATAAGTTTCTCCCTTATTAATGGCTTATATTTCTCGGACTGAAACGCGCTGCACCGCCAAAGGACGGCGACAGCCGTTTCACCTTGTGGAAAAGCATTGTCAAACCTAGTCGAATTGGAATACAATAGGAGAGTATATGAGAAGGAAGCTTGTATTTGTTTTCCTTGCATGGTGACGATTGCATCGAAGTGGGGGGTTGAAGGAAAATGAGCAATGTAAAAACGTTATTGTTGATTACAGGAATTTTTGAAATTATTATAGGAGTCCCAGTTATGGGCGGCCTGATTGTAATGGGTCTTTCTTATATTCCGTTAGTTGTAATGCTGGCTCTGCATATTGTGACCTTGGTGCTGGCTTCGCAGCATAATGCCGATAAGCATGGCAGCATTTTGGGTATTGTGACGTCCGTTATTGCGGTTATTCCGATTGTGGGCATGATCATGCATTTAATTACAGGCGTTTTGCTCCTTGTTAGTGCGTCAAAGGCAGATCGCAACCAGTCGTATTCGCCACCTCCGCCGCCGTCAAGCTTCTAAGGAAGTCATTGTAAGCAGCGGTTGAGAACAGCAAAGAAGCAAACAGCAAAGAGCAGGGCAGGCCTTCCGGGGTTCAGCACTGCTCTTTGCTGTTTATGCTTTTATTTTTAGTATTGACGAGCTTCCACTTTCATGAAATAATGTACGCGTGTACATTGATTGAATTTGCTTGAGAATCAGGAGGATGCTTGCTTTGGTTAGTAGAAAAGAAGTTGCGTCACTTGCGGGCGTATCCGAAGCCACAGTATCCAGAGTGCTTAATAAGGTTGGGCCTATCAGGGAAGAAACTCGGCTTCGAGTAGAGGATGCGGCAAAGCAGCTTGGTTATGTGCCAAGTGCGCTGGCGCAGCAGTTTGCTAGAAGCCGCAGCGGCAATTTGGGCGTTATCTTGCCATTTGTACCTAAAGTTCATTTGTTTTCCACGTATTATTTTGCAGAAATTTTGAGCGGCATTGGCGAGGCGGCTAAGCAATATGGGTATGATGTGCTGTTAATCTTTCGAGAGCCTAGCGGCTCGCGTGATTATGCCAGGCTGTTTCTGGCGCAGAAGATCGATGCCTGCATTGTGCTCGGCGCTCAAAATGTGCCGGAAGAGAAGAAAGCGCTTGCGGAGCTGCAGGAGAAGGGTTATCCGTTCTGCCTCGTTAACCAGCGATTCGCGGAGGAAGGATATTTGTCCGTCGATGCGGATCATCATGCGGGGAGCTACGAGGCCGTCAAGCATTTGATCGACGGCGGGAGCCGAAGGATTGCTTTTCTCAATGGGCCAGATGTGTTTTCAAGCAGTATGGACCGAATGACCGGCTACAAGCAGGCGCTTGCACATGCGGGACTTGCTTACGATCCGTCATTGACGCTGCTGGGCAATTACAGCCGCAAGAGTGGGGTTGAAGCTGCGGAAGCTGTCGCAGCGCTCATCCGCAGCGGCCAGGCGGATGCGGTTTTTGCCGCTAATGACCGGATGGCTATTGGCCTGATGGATGGCTTGCGCGCGTATGGAATCGAGGCTGGGATTGATGTGAAGCTCGTCGGCTATGATGATTCGGAAGGCTCGGTTATTGTGAGCCCGAAGCTGACGACGGTAGCGGTACCTTTTTACGAAATGGGAAGAAGGGCAGCTCAGCGGCTGCTCGCTCCAGAGAAGGAATTGCTGGAGCAGACGGAGGAAGGGCTGCTGCCTGTGCATTTGATTAAGCGGGAAACATCTTCATAAATCGGGAGGCGGAGATTGAAATGGGGAAAGTACGTGTGGGAATGGTCGGCTATAAGTTTATGGGAAAAGCGCATAGCAATGCTTATCGGGCTTTGCCGATGTTTTTTCCGAAGACGCCAGCGCTGCCAGAGATGAAAGCGATTTGCGGGCGCAACGCCGAGGCGCTGGAGCAAGCTAGAAGCCAGTTCGGCTGGGAAAGCGCCGAGACGGATTGGCGCAAGCTGATTGAACGCAGCGACATCGATGTGATTGATATTAATGCGCCAAGCGATGCGCATAAGGAAATTGCGCTGGCGGCTGCCGCAGCTGGCAAGCATCTGTTCTGCGAAAAGCCGCTGGCACTCAATGTAGCGGATGCGAAGGAAATGCTCGATGCGGCAGAAGAGGCTGGCATCAAGCATATGGTTGGCTTTAACTATCGGTTTGCACCAGCGGTGCAACTGGCGAAGAAGCTCGTCAGCGATGGCCGATTGGGCGAAATCTACCATTTCCGTGCGGTATTTCTTCAGGATTGGATCATTGATCCTTCATTCCCGCTCGTCTGGCGCTTGCAGAAGGAAGTCGCCGGCTCAGGCTCGCATGGCGACCTTGGCGCTCATCTGATCGACTTGGCGCGCTTCCTTGTTGGCGAGTTTGACGAGGTAATCGGCATGAGCGAAACGTTCATCAAGGAGCGCCCGCTGCCATCGGAAATGACGGGGCTTAGCGCCAAAGGGGATGCTTCTGGTGCTCGCGGCAAAGTAACGGTGGATGATGCGACGCTGTTTATGACTCGTTTTGAAAATGGTGCGCTCGGCAGCTTCGAAGCGACGCGCTTCGCGGCAGGTCACCGCTCTACCAATGCTTTCGAAATTAACGGCAGCAAGGGCAGTGTCAAATTCGATTTCGAGCGTCTGAATGAGCTGGAGGTTTATTTTACCGACGATGCTGATGACGTTCAGGGCTTCCGCCGCGTGCTGGCGACCGATCCGGCTCATGCTTATATGGATGCCTGGTGGCCGGCGGGACATACGATTGGCTATGAGCATACGTTCACGCATGAAATGCAGGAGCTGATGCTGGCGATTCACGAGGATCGTCAACCGGTGCCGAATTTCCACGATGGCCTTCGGTGCCAAGAGGTGCTAGAGGCAGTTGAGCAGTCCATTACAGAGCGCCGTTGGGTGAAGCTGGCGGAGTATAAATAGAGGAGATGCGATAAGACGATGAGCAAACCGAAGGCATTAATCGTATGGGGCGGCTGGGACGGACATCAGCCTAAAGAGGTAGCAGCTATTTTTGAAGCAGTGCTTGCAGGAGAAGGCTTTGAGGTTGAGGTTTCGGATACGCTGGAGGCTTTTGAGGATGGCGAGAAGCTGAAGGCGCTGGACCTGATCGTTCCGGTATGGACGATGGGAAAGATTACGGGCGATCAGCTGAAAAATGTGTCCGAAGCGGTTCAAAACGGCGTCGGCCTTGCCGGCTGCCACGGCGGCATGTGCGACTCCTTCCGCGAAAGCGTAGAATGGCAGTTCATGACGGGCGGCCAGTGGGTATCGCATCCCGGCAATGACGGCGTGGAATATGTGGTCAATGTGACCAACACGTCCAGCCTGCTGACCGATGGCATTGAGGATTTTACAGTAAGCAGCGAGCAGTATTATATGCATGTGGACCCAGCGGTTGAAGTGCTGGCGACGACGCGCTTCCCCGTTGCAGACGGTCCTCATGCGCTGAATAAAGCGGTTGATATGCCGGTCGCTTGGACGAAGCGCTGGGGCGTAGGCCGCGTCTACTATAATTCGCTTGGGCACCAGGCTAATATTGTAGACATTCCAGTTGTTAAAGAAATGATGAGACGCGGGTTTAACTGGTGTGCGGAAGGCAAAGCAACTGCGGCAGGCAGAGACGGAGGCAAACATGAGTAAAGTCAAGGTTGGGATCATCGGGACAGGAAATATTAGCCGTATTTATTTGGAAAATGGTTCAAAATTCAGCTCCATGGAAATTGTCGCTTGTGCGGATCTCGATGTAGAACGCGCCAAGGAGAAAGGCGCGGAGTATGGCATTCGCGGCTGCTCGGTCGCTGAGCTGCTTGCGGACCCGGAAGTGCAGCTGGTCATCAATCTAACGATTCCAGCAGCGCATGCCCCGGTATGCTTGCAGGCGCTGGAAGCTGGCAAGCATGTGTATGTGGAGAAGCCGCTCGCGGTTACGCGCGAGGAGGGCAAGCAAGTGCTGGAGCTGGCGGCGGCGAAAGGGCTGCTCGTAGGCAGCGCGCCCGATACGTTCCTTGGCGGCGGACTCCAGACGTGCATTAAAATTATTGAAGACGGCTGGATTGGCACGCCTATCGGCGCTACCGCTTTTATGATGTCCGGCGGACATGAGAGCTGGCATCCGGCTCCCGAGTTTTATTACCAGCAAGGCGGCGGCCCCATGTTCGATATGGGACCTTATTATTTGACGGCGCTAATTGCGATGCTAGGACCGATTGCCCGTGTAACGGGCTCGACTCGCATTACCTTCCCGGAGAGAACGATTACGAGCGCGCCGAAGCATGGGCAAAAAATTGAAGTTGAAGTGCCGACGCATGTGGCCGGCATTATGGAATTTGCCGCTGGGCCAATCGCGACGCTGCTGACTAGCTTTGATGTGAAGGGCGGCTCCACGCTGCCATTCATTGAGGTGTACGGCAGCCAAGGCACGCTTCAAGTTACGAACCCGAACAATTTCGGCGGGGAAATCAAGCTGCGCCGCGGCGGGGCTTCGGAATGGTCGACGATTCCACTTGCTTACGGCCATTCGGAAAATGGCAGAGGCATTGGCGCAGCCGACATGGCGCAAGCCATTCTGACGGGCCGCAAGCACCGGGCAAACGGCGAGCTTGCTTACCATGTGCTGGAAGCGATGCATGGCTTCCATGATGCGGCGGAGCAAGGCAAGCATTATGTGATGCAAAGCAGCTGCGAGAAGCCAATGGTATTTCCGCTCGGTTTGGCGGAATATACACTGGACAAATAGGCTGGTAATAGACAGTTGAAGCAGGCTCGTTAATTCGCGTAAATCGCGGGTTGGCGGGCTTTTTTTAATAGATGCAGGTCGTTGGATTAGCAAGGGGGAGGTGCTATCCGGTGTTAACGCGCTATTTTTCACAAAAGGCTCTCGTTTGTCTTGCACCATCCGCTTCCAGTTTCAGGCTCATTTGAGGTATGATAGAGCTATTGGATTTAGCAATTGGTGCACTAGATGGAGGAGGAGAGTGAAACGTGTATAACCCCTATGAGCTTAGAAAATCAAGCTTGATCGCCGAGCTTTCGGCTGCTGGAATCGAGGCTGCGCTCGTTACGTCGCCGGGCAGTATTTTTTATTTGACGGGCTTTCATAGCGATCCGCATGAGCGTTTTATGGGACTGCTCATTAACCCGAAGGAGTCGACATATACGCTGTTTGTCCCGGCTTTGGATCAGGAGAGTGCGAGCGAGGCGGCGATGGTATCGAAGCTGGTCGCGATATCGGATACGGACAATGCCTACGAGCTGCTGGGCAGAGAGGCGGATAATAGTGCGGCTGCAATCGGCATAGAAAAGCGGCATTTGAATGTGGCAACCTATGAGCAGCTGGCTGGAGTATTTCCTAAGGCCGCATTCCGGGATGTGGAGCCGCTGCTGATGCGTTTGCGCCTTCGCAAGTCGGCGGAGGAAATCGAGCTTGTGCGCGCCGCAGTCGTAATTGCGGAGAAGGTGCTGCAGGAAGCGGCAGCCAAGGCGGCTGTTGGCGTGTCGGAGCTTGAGCTGAACGCCGAGATAGAATATCGGCTTCGGGTGCTGGGCGGCGATAAGCCTGCATTTGAGACGAGTGTGCTGGGCGGCGCTCGCTCCGCATTGCCGCATGGCCGGTCGGGCGAATATCGGCTGAAGGAAAATGATTTTCTGCTCATTGATATGGGCGTATACAAGGGCGGTTATTGCTCGGACATTACGCGCACCTTTGTGATCGGTGAAGGTACAGCCGAGCAGGCGCGTATTTATGATGCGGTGCTGGCGGCGAACCGTCAAGGGATTGCGGCAGCAGAAGCTGGCAGGACACTTGCCGCAGTCGATCGCGCTGCCCGCGAAGCCATTACCTCACGAGGCTATGGCGAATATTTCACCCACCGCGTGGGGCATGGCTTCGGCATTGATATTCATGAGCTGCCTTCCGTTCACGGGAGCAATGAATCGCTGATTGAAACGGGGCTGCTGTTCACCGTAGAGCCGGGCGTTTATGTGCCGGGGGTTGGCGGCGTCCGCATCGAAGACGATATTTATATCGTTGATGATGGCAAGCCGCAGGTGCTGACGAGCTTTCCGAAGGAGCTTCAGCATTTGTAATCTGCGATACAGCCGGAGTATGAACCGATTTATACGAACCTCCTGCCATGTTGAATGGCAGGAGGTTTTTTGTTATTTTTCACCTGGTGATTGATCTTGCAATTGATCTTGCACATGGACGGGACAACCCCTTTGTTATTGAACGCAAAAATGGTATGTTAAGCTTTAATAAAGCTTGTCTGACAGCTTAGTAGCTTCTACATAATCACTTTATATTTTTGGCAAAATTATAAAGGGGAGCGTGCAAGATGAAGACAGAGATGCGGCAATCGGTTGTGATGGTTAAAGGGAAGCTCGTGCTGCCGGATGCAGTAGCGGAAGGGGCAGTTATCGTTAGGGACGGCATCATAGAGGAAGTGCTGCTTGGCGCAGAGCAGGTACAGAGCTGGCTAGCGCAGCAAGGCGACTTTGCTGAAAATGTTGGTGAGCATGAACATGATGGACGAGGTGTAGGAAATAGCGGCTACGCAGCGCTTGAAATCATCGAAGAGGAGAGCTGTTATGTGCTGCCTGGACTCATTGATATACACTGTGATGCGATTGAAAAAGAGGTGCAGCCCAGACCAAATACGCTGTTCCCGCTAAGCATGTCCCTGCTGGAGTTTGAACGCAAGCTTCCGCTGCATGGCATAACGACGATGTACCATTCGTTATCGCTTGGCGTTGGGCTTAGTCTGAGGGGCGAGCATTTGCTGACGCAGATGGTGGAGCTCATTCGCAGCTACCGCGAGCGGCGCTCTGTCGTGCGCAATCTAATTCATTTGAGATACGAGATTTCGTATTTGCCGGGTTTGCCTATCGTGAAGCGCTATGTGGATGAAGGTGCCATTGATTATTTGTCCTTCATGGATCATTCGCCGGGCCAAGGGCAGTACAGGCAGCCAGGCTCGTTCGAACGTTATGTGATGAAAAATCAATCGGTCAGCATCGATGAAGTAAATGCCATCGTAGCAGAGCTGATGGAAAATAGGCGCCAAATTGATTGGGCCGGATTAGAGGAGCTTGGGAAGCTGGCCGTGCAGCGGGGCATATCGGTCGCTTCGCATGATGATGATTCAAGCGAGCGAGTCGATCAATTGAAGGGCTGTGGCGTCAGTATTTCAGAATTTCCGATTACGCTGGAAACGGCTCTATATGCGGTGCAGCAGGGCTTGCATGTATGTGTAGGGGCGCCTAATATTGTGCGCGGCGGCTCGCATGATAAAAACCTATCGGCGGCTGAGGCGATTGGGGCGGGTGCGGCAGACATCATTTGCTCAGATTATCATCCGTCGGCGCTGCTGCATGCGATTTTTAAGCTGGCGGATGAAGGAATAGCCGCTTTGCCCGCAGCAGTTCGCACAGCTACGCTCGCTCCAGCTGAAGCGCTGGGTATAGCAAGTGAAGTTGGCTCGCTGGAACGGGGCAAAGCGGCAGACCTTGTTATTGTTGATCGTTATGAAGGCCATCCATGGGTCAAACGGACAATCGTTGGCGGCAAAACGGTGTATACCGCGTTGACCCGTTAAAGCATTTTAATTCGTGGCGGGCTGGGCGAATCGTGCTAGCTGCGTATGCAGCGCTGTTACCAGACGGGCTTGTTCCTGCTCGTCGATTTGCTTCCAAATCATTTCGAACAAAACGCCGAGTCCGGGAAGCGCACGCTCGTCATTGCCAATCGAGCTTTCGATCACTTCGGTTAATTCATTGAGCGGCTTATCGTGTACCCGCCTTATAATGGCTTGACGCAAATCCAGATTATCCAACCGGATTCCCTCCAAGTCGTCGTTATTACGCGCAACCGCAGTGGTCCTGCGCATGGTAAGCGAGGCCGCTAAAAACCTGCTAATTGGCGTGCCTGATTAATATGTCCGCAGCTGCACTTTTTCATTCTGCACGGGTGCGTGTGTTATAATGGTCGATAGCAGATTTTCGTACATATAGGAAGGGAGAGTTGCGTTTTGCCGAAAAAACAATACGCCGTCATTGGCATAGGCCGCTTCGGTCTTAGCGTCGCATCATCGCTCACCGAAATGGGCTTTGAGGTGCTGGCGATTGATACGAGCGAGGATCGCGTACAGGACGCGGTCAATCATGTGACGCATGCCGTCATTGCCGACTCCACCGACGAGGAAGCGATGCGGGCGCTGGGCCTTCGCAATTTTGATGTCGTGGTCGTGGCGATCGGGCAGGATATTCAGTCGAGTATTTTGACAACCCTCATCTTGAAGGATATGGGGGTTGGCGTCATTATCGTAAAGGCGCAAAATGAGCTGCACGGCAAAGTGCTTAGCAAAATCGGCGCAGACAAGGTTGTATATCCAGAGCGGGATATGGGGCTGCGCGTGGCGCATCATTTGATCTCGCCTAACATTTTAGACTACATTGAAATTTCCGAGGATTACAGCATCATTGAAATTAAAGCGCCTGAAGCGATGATTGGCAAAAGCTTAAAGCAGCTCGACATTCGCGCCAAATTCAAATGCAACGTCATGGCGATCAAGACGGGTTCAAATATGAACATTGCGCCATATGCGGATGATCTCATTCGCGATATCGATATTTTAGTTATTGTAGGGAAAAATTCAGACTTATCCAATTTAGAAATTGCCTATTCGGAAGGTTGACTAATAAATATGAACAATCATAGCCTTTTAACCTCGATTCAAAATGACCGTGTCAAGCAGTGGGCTTCCCTGCTGGACAAAAAATACCGCGACCGCCTCGGCAAGTTCATCATTGAAGGCGTTCATTTGGTGCAGGAAGCTTTCGCCGCTGGAGCGGCAATCGAAGCAGTCATGTACGATGCGGAGCGCGGCTTGCCGGAGGAGCTGCGGAAGATGGCGGAGCAGGGTGGCCGCGGAAGCGGATATGCGGGCAGTGCTGCGGAGAGTGCGGGAATAGGTGCCAGCGTCGAATGGATTCAGGCGGCGCGGCCGGTTATGGCAAAATGCTCGGGGACGGATACGCCGCCGCCGGTTTTTGCTGTCGTGCGCAAGCTGGAAGCAGCGGATGATGCTTTATTTTCAGCTAACGGATTGGTCGTTGTACTGGATGGGGTAAGGGACCCTGGCAATGTCGGGACGATTATTCGCAGCGCGGATGCGGTTGGAGCCAATGGCGTCGTGCTGGGCAAAGGCTGCGCTGATCTGTACAATCCGAAAACGGTGCGCTCCACGATGGGCTCGCTATTTCATTTGCCGATTATAGAGGCGGACTTGACGGAGCTGCTGCCTGCGGCGCAGGATCGCGGCTTTGCGCTGGTTGGGACGAGCCTCGAAGCGTCGCATACTTGCTATTCGTATGATTGGACTGCACCGACTTGGCTGCTGCTCGGCAATGAGTCGGAAGGGCTGTCTGCAAGCTCGCTTGAGGCAGCCGATGAGACGGTCATTATTCCGATGCACGGACGGGCGGAATCGCTGAATGTGGCGATGGCGGCAACCGTGCTGCTGCATGAGGCGATGAGGCAGAGACGGTTTAACAAATAAATAATTCCTGTCCAACTCCCAAATAACCGTCCCAGACTAAAATTAACTGTCCCCAAACCACCAAAGACTGGAACCTGGTTGATGATTGACTCAACCATTTCTCCAGTCTTTTTCTCTCCTCTTAAAGCACCATAGCAGGGATTTTCCATCCAAATCCCGAATAAGTAATCAAGCAGAAACCCAGGCTACTCAAGGCTTTTGGGGTATGCAGAGACGGTTTTACTCAGGCATTTCCCAGTCTCTTACTCAGGCGTTTTAAATGCAGATCCCTGCTTTTCTCAAGTATCTCTCAACCCCTTCAAGGACACGAATTATTATTCGTTTTCGTTCACAACTGAACCAGTTTTCTTCCAGTTTTCAAGCCTTTTTCTCAGCGTTTTTGGGACAGGAATTTTTATCTCAGAATTGGCGGTGAGACCTTGTGGGGTAAGGGATTGGGGCGGATTGGAGGGAGGGTGTTTTGGGGACAGTTATTTTTAGTTTTCTACAAAGTAACAGGTTTTATGGTGGCAGGAGTGATGGGATGCTAACTTGCCCCGTATATCATTGGAAAATATAGTTTTCGTGAACTGCTTTTATCAGAAGAAATTAGCACGGAAAGTGTTGGTCAGCTTGGCGATTCAATGATGCTAATGACAAGGTAGGGTGAAAGTGGTGTATCTAACTGAATTGCTTTCAATGAGAGGATTGGATCTTTCCAAATCAATAAAGTTAGTTCGGCATCAAGATCCGAATTATGATACCAAATACCTTTATAAGCGAGGAATGCTCGATTTTTATCAAAGTATTCAAAGCAATGACGTGTTTGGGAATTGCGAGTATCTCATTTCGTTTTTGGGGTATGAGCAGTCGAAAGCAATCTACATTGGGGCTTACAAAGTAATTGGAAAGTCAACATTTAATAAATCATTGGCGAATGTTCCTCCTGAGTATCCATATATGGAGATTTTAGAGCAACCATTATTTCATTATGAAATGGAGAAGATGGATCTACTAAATGATCTGGTTGATCGGCTGGTTATTGATTGGGGAGCATCGACGAGGGCTTGGTATCAATGGCTAAAAAAAGACATTCCGAAGCGAGTAGTTGAAATACTTCCTGCTGGATATGTTAAGGAATTCCCAGGCTTTGAAGAAATGATCTTAACTTTTGACGAGCTTCAAACGATTGTTAATAGTCCTGATCCAAATAGAATATGGCACACCATGCTATCCTCTGTTGCGGGTGTGTATTTAATAACTGATATGACTAATGGAAGTCAGTATGTAGGATCGGCATCAGGGAAACTGGGTATTATGGGTCGCTGGAGAAGCTATGCAGAAACGAAGCATGGAGGAAATATTAGATTGATGTCATTATTACAGGCAGAGCCAGATCGTTACAACAATTTTCAATACTCGATTTTACGAACACTTCCTAAATCATTAACTCAAACTGAGGTTGTTGGTTTTGAACAGATATACAAGCAGAAGCTGGGGTCACGGGCATTTGGTTTGAATGGAAACTGATTAATTGTGTGGGGTTCTAATTAAATACCGTGATCCTAAGTGTAAACTGTGACACCACAAGTCTTCTAAGAAAGTGTCTTATCTGAATTATAAAGTCTAAAAAGCGAGAGTGGTTTACGTCAATCCCAAGTGAAAAGCATACTTAATAAACATTAAGACAACACCATTTATTGAAGCGGGGGAATTTCAATGAAGTTACTGAATAAAAAGGCACGCAAGAGATCATCAAATGAATTTAAAGAACAAGGTGATTTTCTCTCAAATGGTTTGTTTTTGGGTACTGATATGGGAGAATCGAAAAGAACAAGTGCTAATGACATTGTTATTTCAATCTATAAGGATAGCGACAACTCATGGACTTGGGATTTTAATGACAAAATTGACTTTTATGAATATATGTCCAACATTCCAATACGTTATTCGAAAGTATATATGGTGTTATGTATGGATGCATGTCTTACTGAACCAGTTAAACCTCACTATTCTTACAGAGATGTTGAACAGGAGTTAAATGGAGTTTCAGGTGCTCATCTTCAATGGCAACCAAAAAGTTTGATTAAAAGCAAAGATGTCTTAACGCGTATGCCATTATGGGGTATTAAGAGTCGATATATCTTAGAAACGCATCCTCAAAGTATTTTTGAAACGAAAAAAATTATCAATCAAATAAAAGAATCCCTCGATAAACATATCAATGAATTAGAGTTTGAGGATCTCGACAAGAATAAACAAGAAATTGAAAATCTAAAAACCAAAAAAACTAAAATTACTCGATCGACCCAGGAGGTTTGGGAAAGGGAAATTTCTTTCATTGATGTTATTTTCAAAAGATTTGGGATCAATATTTCGATTAGCGATGATATTAGGTTTCATGGGGAAGGTGGTGCTCATTTTAGAGATGCTATGATTGCGTGTCTCGTTTCTGTATCCTATGGAATGTGGAAAGATAATTTAGAAAAGGATTATCTTGCAGTAGTTATTGATCATGATGGGACTTACTGGCTTTTGAATCAAGATGACATCAATGGGAGTCCTGAAAATCTGATTTGATTTAGCTCCAATATATCTAAAAATTCTCATGGAGAATATATTTCTTCCATCAACTACCTTCCTTAATTACTAAAACCCTACTGTGTAGATTTTAATTTAAGTCTGCCGTTATTCAGCACACGCTGTCACTCATAAATCAAAGTCAGCCACAAAGCCGACGAATTTCAGGTATCCCCCCCCTGATTTTCGCTCGGCTTTTCTTTTGGGTAGGAGGCGGGAAATTGGGGAACGCAGGAGAAGGAAGAGTTCTTCTCGAATCATACCTCAGAGGCTTTTAGCAGGCGTTTCAGGGCTTCTCAGGCTGGTAACTACATTCAAAATAATTAGGTCTGTGGAGCAAATGATAGGAGTGATTTCATGCAGTTGATAAGAAGAATAACTGGCAGTGATTTTATTGGTGATGCTCCTGATTTCATGGAAACCATAACGCGTTATGCCTCCAGGGGTGTATTGGTGGACGACATGCTTCATGTTGCTATGATGTACATGTCAAAAATTAACATTTATAAGTTGCCTGGCCGGGGAGTTTATGAAGGCGAAGATAACAGAGATGCGTTTCTACGTGAAATTAAGGAAGAGATAGGTTATGAATCCGAGATTATACATGAATTGGGTTACATCGAGGAGCATAAGAACAAAAATAATTTTATGCAACATTCCTACTGTTTTGTAGCAAAAGCACAAAACCGCGTAAGTAACACAATACTTACTAAAAGTGAAGCAGAGCTTGGAATGATAGTTGAATGGATGACATTTGAAAAAGCATTAGAAGCAATGAACAACTCAGAAATTATTTTCGAGGATTATTCAACCCATTTTATGATTGTACGGGAAAAGGTTATTCTTGAAAAAGCGGTTGAAGTATTAGCGAACCTACGGACGAGGGATATTTGAAGAATGTAAGGGAGCGGTTGAAAATGACAAAGGTTGAGAAGATCTACTAATAGGTTAAAGAGTCAGTTTTAAAAGAGCAGGCTTATGAATTTGCCAAAAGCAGATAAAGCTTCCGGGATTACTGGGCTTCCAAGTGAAGAGGTGAATAAACTAAAATAGAATCAGTAATACCGAAGAAAAAACAATAAGTGATTCCATCTATTATGTTCGGGAAGCATCGGCAAATTGGATGCGTATACTTGCGTGGAATCATCCAAATTATGAATCTGAAGTTGTGATTCCAGAGTTAAGACAATCAGCTTCCCCGAAGATTGTATTACAACAAAGTGTGAAAAATTGTAGAGTAGCTTTGAAAATTTCACAAGAGGCAATACGTTCAGCAATTGAGATATTAGAATTAAATCATTACGCTTAGCTACGACATAATAAGTCGAATAAACGATCGTAAGGTGATTTTATATGAACTCTAATATTGTGGATAAAATAAAGGAAACAATCAATGAGTACGAGAGGTTATTAATTATTGTAGGTAATGAGTCAGGAGTCATTTGTAAGATTCCCAAAACGGAGATATCACGTTTATATGGGAAATCTTATACAGGCACGCTAAAAAAATTGGCTTTTCTTGAGCGTTATAACTTGATCGAGAAGGTTGATGGAGGATATATCCGATCTGAGAAAACATTTATGAACGATACACCAATGGCTTTAATACCCAAGATTATATTTTTAATTGGAGAACGTCCTGAATTGTTTGATAGTTACAAGCAACAGGCTGAAATACTATTGGTTCCGTTTTCCGAAGTCCAGAGCGCATGGGGATTTATTTCTTATTTCTTCGGATCAAAAAATCGTGATATTGAAGATGATAACAAGAGAGAATTTAGTTAAAGGATAGCGGCACGTTGTATATTTGCACAAGCCACAATACAGATGTTGTAACCGCTCAGTGGAAGAGTTAATCAGTGATAAATTCGATTGCTTCGTACTATAATGTGAAAAACTAATAAGAAAGGAAGTGATTATTTGTGAATGTAAAGAATATAAAGACTGCCATTGCAATGTTGCTGGTCGGGATCATCTTGTTTAGCATGTTTATACCAACAAGATCATATGCTGCAGATCCTAACGAGATACGTAATTATATTCAAGCAGAAATCGATTTGATTAAGGCAGATCGGGATCGAAAAGTAATCGAAATCAGCGTCGAAGAGCATGAAGCCATACTGCAATTCATTGCCCGCATTGAGGAGCTTCGTGATCTCGTAGACATCTTGCCGAATACGATGGATACTGACCATTTTTATTTGCAATTAGATGCGCTGCATGAAAGACTCGTAACCGAAGAACCGAATTATAAAGCAAATGTGATGTACTTCGTCTTGTCGAGTGTGATCGAGAAGATTGAACAAGCCGAAGAAACTCATAACCAAGGTGACGTAGATAAAGCGAGAATTGGCGTCAACGAGCTGTTTAGCGGACAAATCAAAGCTGAGCTGCAAGCCCGTCTGAATGCGGTGCAGGAGAAGATTGATAGAAATAAGCCATTTACCGACATTGACGCTGTTAGCGACCTTGTTGTGAAAGCAACGCTATCGGATGTGGAACGTTACGTAGAGCTTGGTGAAAAGTATAAAAGTAAAACATGGATCGTTTCAGCATTGGGGAAAGTGGAAGCTATTCCGTCATCCATTCGATCAAATCCGCTATATGTTATCATCGTCAATGATTTGACGAATCGAGCGCAAGTCCTCAAAGATAAATATAACGGCGGAATTGCAGATCAAGCGCTTCAACAACAGATCAATGTAGCAACAAATTATGTCTCTCAATACGAAAAGTACAGATCAATATCCTACAGCACAAAGGCTCAAGCGGCTGTGAGCGCGTTGCCAGAAGGTGAAATAACGACTGCATTGCAAGCTCGTATTGAGGCCGTTGTGCCAAAATAATTTATGAAGATACGAATGATGTTCGTATCTTTTTTGATGCCAACAGGTAGCATAATTGAATTGTTTATCTGAGACTGATTCTTGAATTAAATAACGCAGATCGGCAATAATAGAATTTTTACATAACTTATAAGTTTTTAAGTTTAGGGTATATCTTTTAAGTTCAATTTTAAGTTTACTGAAAGAGTATTCCTTTGTTAAGCCTTCAAGATCGGTCAATTTATCCAACTGTTTCACTCCTCCGTCTGATCGTTATACCATGTATAATCCTATTTTGAGTATAAAGCAAGATGGAGTTTGGATTTATTTTTAATGTGGTTACAATTGTAACACCATCCAGTTTTTATTGACGGAATGGAGATTTTTTGATTAGCTTGATATAAGATAGATCAGCTACGAGTGTATCTTAATGCCAAGCGAGGAAAAGGATTGACGGTTCTTGCTATTCGTTAAGATTTAAGGAACGGGGGATAAATGATGCATCTTCCGAAAGATTATTTGGACGACCTCTTAGTGCGTATGACACATCATTCTTGTGCAATTGAGAATAACACGATCACGCTAAGCGGAGCTGTTTCCATCATCCTTTATCGAATGATTCCAGGCAAAATGTCTGTGCATGAATTTTACGAATTAGAAAATCATCGCTTAGCTTTCAACTACATTATTGAAAATATCGATCAAGATCTTACGACTTCACTTATTCATGATGTTCATTTTCTTCTGATGGATCGACTTCATCATGAGAGAGGACAATTCAAGTCACAAGAAAATGGAATAGCAGGGACGACGCTTCCTATAGCTTCTCCAAAAGAAATTGCTTCCCGCATTGATCAATGGCTTCAAAATCTGAACGATCAAATACAACAAGCAAGGTCGTCTGAAGATATCATTGCTTCAGTTTGCTCCAGTCACATTGAGTTCGAGCGAATTCACCCATATTCGGATGGGAATGGACGATTGGGTAGATTGCTTATGATGTATCTGCTGTTGCAAAATCAAGTTGTGCCTCTTGTAATTAAAAAAGAAAATAAGCACGAATATTTTCAATTTCTTGAAAATCAAGATGCAGAAGGATTTGAAGTGTACGCTAAAGCAACTATACATAAAGAGCAACAACGATATAAAGCATTCTTAAATTCGCTTCCTATGGAGTGAGGGGAACAGAATGAAGACAAACGAGGAAGATAATTTTGACGATGGTTTTGATGATGGTATATATGCAGTGCCGAGTCTGAAATGCCTTCCGCAATACAGTATACGCAGAATTGCACAGTACATGGAGGAAAATAGAGTAGAAGGTCCATTAAGCCAAGATGAGCTGAAGCAGTTCAGAATCGAGCAGCGAGGGTTCAAATGCAGCGAAGTCAAAACGGTAGAAGAAGCTACTCGTTGGTCTCCTCTCTTCGTCAACCGACTTGAAGAATGTGAAGTAACGCCGTATCAGTTATATCGAATCTTTCATGATCGCTATGATAATGAGTTCCTCATCATGGACGACAAAAATAACTTCTCACTAATTCATATCTGGAAAAAAGGGCGGTATGTTGTCCTTGAAGAAACGTGGAAGTAGGAAGCATCGGAATGTTGAAAATAGGGAGAGGAGAGATGGTATGGTTAATTATTATGATCATCAGCAAACCGTAGCAAACGCTTTGATTCAGTATATGAGGCAGATAGGATATTCAAGGCTAACTCTCTCCAGATTAACTGGAATTCCTCGATCAACGATTGATTCACTAATATTAAGAGGTGGGGAAAATATAGATAAATCGGGATATAACACATATATTGTGCAGATCAATCACATCTTTAATTTTACTGAGGACTACTTACTTACAAAGAAAGAAATTGTAAAGTCATCGTCAATTTTTTCGCTGAAAAGCGAAAAAAGCCCAGAAGCAGAAGAGGCGCATTTTGGACTGGAATGCATCTTGGACATCTATTCGATGTATATTAAAAAAAGTAAAAATTTAGAGCGGGAAAGTAATTGAAACAAACCTTCTACTTCTCAAGCATCCGCAACGTCGAAATGTTCTACGCAGTTAGAGCGGCTGGAACCGCACCTTTGCGTGAAGCCCTTTGCTATTCCTATTAGCGGGAAAAAGACAAAGATGGCATGGTATGCGAGCAGGTGTAATAAGGATATATGAGATAAAAGCTGTATTGAGTAAATAAGAGTAAAAGTCTTCTCACAAGCCGATTTGAACTCAGATGTTTATTCTGTTGTTTATCGGCTTTTTTATTTGCTGAATATAAAATTGGAATAGTGGTTTCTGGAGAGTGGGAATAGCGAAAATAGTTTATTCCAAATGATTGTTGATTATGAATGTAATCAATTCATAATCAGCTCATGGTTAGTCACAGGTTGCAGCCAAAAAAATGCTAAAACCACACTGTAAAATCATGTGATATGATCTCAATAAGCGATTTGCTAATTCAAGATAATGGTGATTCATAGATGTAATTCGTCAATATGTTTAGAAAGGTGAATGATTATTAATGAACAAGGATGACTTCATGTTTTGGCTGAGAGGTAATCGATCCATTAAAGAATATTCAGTAAATAGATATGCTAATGCAATACCCACCATTTCTTCAGAAATGAAGGACTATGGGATAAATCAAACGGATCTGTTTGAAATTACAGATATATCGTTGATTGATAGAATCCTCATGCATCCTGAATTTTTGAAAAAGAATAAGAAAGGGAATAGAATGTACAGTTCAGCATTGAAACACTTTAAGAGGTATGTAGAGCAATTTCAAGTTGAAAAGGTTGGGGAAGTAAGGTCTGTAGATCAGATTACGAATAGGGCTGACTTAGAGTACCAAGAAGGAAAGGAACTGCTTCGATTGCATAAAGTTCGAGAGCGTGATCCCCAGCTCATTAAAGATGCTAAGAAGCGATTTAAGAAGTCGAACGGGGATTTGTTTTGCGAAGCGTGTGGAATCAATTTTGAAGAGGTCTACGGTGAGCGAGGAAAAGATTTTATAGAGTGTCATCACAAAAAGCCATTATCCAAGATGAAGAAAGGGGAAACAACCAAAGTTGAGGATCTGGGCATGCTTTGTGCCAACTGTCATCGTATGATTCATAGAATCCCGATGATTAGCATTGAGGATCTGAAGAAGAGTCTCAGAATCAGTTGGAAGGGGATTTCGTAGGGTTTAGTTCTGAATGATAAGCTTATGAATTCTGCCTGAATTCTATTCAACACGTATTCAGTATTTGAAGACTACGATTTTTATCATTGTAGGGGGCGACTTAATGGCTAAGCATGGAGAGGGTTTAGGTTTTGAAATAGTTAAAGCTGGATCGGCTACACTTAGTTGGACAATAAAAATGAGGGCTTGTAGAATAAACCTATCATCCTAAGGAGCGGATCTCTACAATGCCAAAACAACGACGCACGTTTACAGCAG
>NZ_JCAALU010000021.1:0-133727 GCF_059609455.1 Paenibacillus liaoningensis | reverse complement strand
GGTAGCTCATGGCTGATTCTCCTGTGTAGGGGTAGTGTGGTAACTTCATTCTACACACGAATCGGTCATGGGTCATTTTTATGTGTCGCACTTCATATTACAATCCGTCATTAAGTATAAATTCCTATTATATTTTCCGATATAAGGTATATTATGTTGAGCGAAAGGGATCTAAATATGGCAAAACGTAGAAGGAAGAAAGAGGAGTTGGACCCAGTACAAGCATTTGTGCTGCTTCTTATGCTGGGTGCAGGTTTTGGTGCGTACAAGCTTGCAAATTCTTTTATTTTTGCGGGTGTGGCATTTGGTGCGGTTATGTTGTTCTATGCAAATGTAGTGATATCAATTGCTCGCAAACGTAATGAACGCCTTAAGCGTTCCGGTATCGCAGAAATAGATAAGATGGAGGGCCGACAGTTCGAGAAGTATCTTGGACATCTTTTAGAGGCTCATGGCTACAAGGTAACGGTGACGCAGCTGCAGTCACATTAGCAAAGTCAAATACAGTTCGGCTTATTGATCGAGCAGAGCTCATTGAAATGATTTTGAAGATCAATGCCAATAGATCAATTCCAACACCACATACCGACACAGAACAAAACAATACTGAGAAAATGATTACGAAGCAAATAAGGACAGAAGTAGCATGTGCAAAATGTGGCCAGCCATTAGTTCGTCGTAAAAGTGCGCGTGGAGAGTTTTTGGGTTGTTCAAGCTTTCCTAAATGTCGTCATACCGAGGCAGTCTGAGTAGGAAGACCGAGAGCTGAAAAAATCCTCTGCCTAAATTAAAAAGCTGCATCCAACCCGTTTCTAGTGCGGTCAAGGATGCAGCTTTATTCAAGTATGAAGGGTATGAAATTTCAACGATTAATGAAAATCCCGGAACAAGCCGATGACTTTGCCTAAAATCGTAACGTTCTTCAGGCGGATAGGTTCCATGGTTACATTTTCCGGTTGGAGACGGATATGATCCTTCTCGCGGTAAAAGGTTTTGACTGTTGCTTCATCGTGCTCAGTCATGGCGACCACAATATCACCGTTAGTAGCGGTCTGCTGCTGGCGTACAATAACGTAGTCGCCGTTATGTATGCCGGCTTCAATCATGCTCTCGCCAATGACATTAAGAATGAATACATCATCATCTCCTACGTAATGGGAAGAGATGGGGAAATATTCTTCAATATTCTCAGTAGCGGTAATCGGCACACCGGCAGTAACTTTACCGACGATCGGTACATGGGTAACAGCAGGACGGATAATCCCGTCGACATCTTCCTGATCCAAAATCTCGATAGCGCGAGGTTTAGTTGGATCGCGGCGGATAAGCCCTTTCTTCTCCAGACGGTCCAGATGACCGTGTACAGTCGAGCTTGAAGCAAGTCCAACTGCTTCTCCAATTTCACGTACGGAAGGCGGATAACCCTTCTCGCGAACTTCGTTCTTTATAAATTCCAGAATCGACTGCTGGCGATTGGAAGCTTTGGACAACACGATCACTCCAGTTCACGCACTCCATGATGAGTGCGACATGAATTTTGATTGAAACTTTGATCCATGCACTTCATTCGAAGTGCAATATGAGTATTTATTTCTCAAATTATAACATGGAACCGCCGTTCGTACAAACATAAGTTCCTAAAAACAAAAGTTCGCATTGTCTGTTGACCACAAACAAATGTTCGTGTTAATATCGAAACAGAACAAACGTTTGGGAGTGAGGGCAATGATCATTTATCCAGAATCCTATCAATCTATTTTCTCAGAGAAAGCGCCTGTTAAGGCGGCAAAGATGAAATGGCAAATCAGCATGGCTGGATTTAGCAACTATGCTTTGAAGTTGGCGGTGTGTCTGACTCTGTTTATCGTATTGTTTTCTGGTTTTTTATTGGTGCGCACAGAAGCTTCAGTGAATCATGTTGCGCCAGCGTCTGCTGGAGAACAGACGGTAGTGGTTGCGCAAGGCGATACATTATGGGAGCTTGCACGTAAATACTCGGACAGTTCTGATGATATACGCTGGTCCGTTTATCAAATACGGGAACGCAACCAGCTGTCGTCGCCAGATATATGGCCTGGGCAGAAGCTGGTCATTCTTTCTCCATAGCTTCATTAAGAAGCATGCCTCTATACTATACGCAAGCTGTTTGCATGACGGAAATCATGTAGCTGTTCTTCGTAACTTTTGAAGCGTGAATACTCGACCTAAATACAGAATAGATCGGAACAATGATAGCATTATCGTTGTACGATCTATTCTGTATTTAATTATAGCCCCATTTTCTTGAAATATAGGAAAGGATATGATTTTCTCATCCATTCTCTATATTTCTCGGACTGAAACGCGCTGCGCCGCCAAAGGACGGCGACAGCCGTTTCACCTTGACAACAGCGTATTGGTAATGTCAAAGTAGAAAGAGTTTGGGAAAAGTACAGCAAGTGAGGTGAGCAATCAATGGAAGAGCTTATTGCCAGAATTAATGAATTATCCCGTAAAAATAAAACAGTCGGTTTGACGCCCGAGGAACTGACGGAACGGGCTGAGCTGCGCAGTAAATATATGGAGCAGTTTAAAAGCAATTTTCGCCAACAGCTTGATACGATTAAATTCGTAGAAGATGAAGAGAGTGAAGCGGGAGACGAGAAGCCACAGCATTAATTATTTTAATGGGAGAGGCGGTCATCATTTTATGAAATACCAACTGCTTGGACGTAGTGGACTAGCTGTTTCTGAACTTTGTCTTGGAACGATGACATTTGGCAATACAACGAATGAGCAGGATTCGCTTGAGATGATCAATCGTTTTGTGGAGCGCGGCGGCAATTTTCTCGATACGGCGAACGTTTATGTAAGCGGACGCTCTGAAGAGATCGTCGGAAAAGCGATTAAAGGCCGTCGTTCTGAGATGGTCGTTGCTACAAAGGTTAGAATGACAACATCTCCTGATATTAATGGAGTAGGGCTGTCCCGCAAGCATATTATGGACGGCGTGGAAGCGAGCCTCAAGCGACTGCAAACCGATTACATTGACTTGTATCAGGTTCATGTATGGGATCATGCTACGCCGATTGAAGAGACGCTGCGGACGCTCGATGATCTTGTCACATCAGGCAAGGTGCGTTACATCGGCTGTTCTAACTTTTTTGCATGGCAGCTTATGAAATCTTTGGCATGGAGCGATGCTAATAGGTATGTACGCTTTGTTTCGCTGCAGCCTCAATATAGCCTCGTTAGTCGCCAGATGGATCGCGAAATGATGTCGCTTTGCCTAGAAGAAAACGTTGGCGTTATTCCATGGGCTCCGCTTGGTGGCGGTTTTCTGACCGGCAGGTATGATCGCACAGAGCCGACAGAGGGCAGATTGACAAGCAAAGTAGGCGAAAGTGCTTGGGCAAACCGGGCAAATGAGCAAAACTTTGCTGTTTTGGATGCTGTATTAGCAGCTGCCAAGGAACTTGATAAAACACCTGCTCAAGTTTCACTGAATTGGCTGCTGCAAAGGGAAGGCATTACGTCCCCAATCTTTGGTGCTAGTACGATTGCGCAATATGAGGATAATATGGGAGCTGTCGGCTGGACGATGCCTGAAGAAATATGGAACCGTCTGGATGAGGTCAGCGCGCTTGCCGAAGACTATCCGAATCGTTTTATTGCAAAATTCAAACGTCCGTTTTAACGAATTACTGTGAAACCTGGAGATATACGGTGTCAGCCTGCATCACTTGTCTGACTTGATTTATTAAGCGTGATTTTGTGCTGCAGCCATAATAAGGAGGAACGAATTTGTCACGTACATGGGAGCGCAAGGTGCGCCGAAATACGAACCAAATTAACAAAAATCGCAAAAAACAAGGCGGCCCAAGCTTTAAACCAGCTGGACCCCAATCAGATCGTTTTGTTGGCCGCAGCTATATTGCGCCGATTTTACTCCTGCTGTTTATTGCCATGTACGTTATACTTGCCCAAATGGACCCGCAATTTAAATTCGATACCTTGCTAGGTGTGACAATTGGCTGCTATGTATTTCTGGCAATTGTATTTTTCCTGCGGCGCCCGTATATTACAATCGGTAAAAACTATGTTCAAACACGCAAGATGACTGGCGACAAGCGTCTAGGTGCAGAAGCGATCAAGACGATTCGCGTACAGCCTGGCTATGTGACAATTGAACCGCAAAAAGGATCGACGTGGGCTTTTTCGCGAGTATTTCATCGTTATCCAACGGATGAAATCAGCGCAAGATTAGAGCAATTTGCCAAAGATAACGGCATAACATACGAACAAAAATAAAACGACCAGGAGCGTCAGTGAACAATGGCAAAGCTAGCGGTATTATTTGATTTGGATGACACACTGCTATGGGATGACCGTAGTGTAAAAGAAGCATTTGATGCGACCTGTCAAGCAGGTGCGGAAGCAGCGGGCGTAGATGCGGTAGAGCTGGAGGAAGCTGTTCGCAAGGAAGCTCGCAGCTTATATGAATCGTATGAAACGTTCCCTTTCACGAAAATGATCGGAATTAATCCTTTTGAAGGCCTATGGGCTAACTTCCGTGAGGGAGAGCAGGAGGAGTTCAGAAAGCTGGAGCAGCTTGCACCCGCTTATCGTCGTGAAGCATGGACGAAAGGGCTAAAAGCGCTGGGCGTAGACAATCCAGAGCTTGGCGCCATACTGGCCGAGCAGTTTCCGGCAGAGCGCAGAGCGCGCCCGATTGTATATGATGAAACGTTTCGATTGCTAGATGCGCTAAAAGGCAAGTATAAGCTGCTGCTGCTAACGAACGGCTCACCGGATTTGCAGCAGGAGAAGCTTACAGGCGTTCCACAGCTTGCGCCTTATTTTGACCACATCATTATTTCGGGCGCTTTCGGTGAAGGCAAGCCGGCCGCTTCGATTTTCCGCCATGCGCTGGAGCGCCTTGGTATTGAACCGGAACAGGGTATAATGGTTGGGGACAAACTGACTACGGATATTTTAGGTGCAAATACCATTGGTATGGATTCGGTATGGATTAATCGCCATGACGCTGTTCGGTCGGATGAAATTGTGCCTACATATGAAATTAAGCATTTAGAGGAATTGCTGCCGCTGCTAGGATAGTCGCGCATACTCGCGCCATTACTGCTGCAAAAGCATAAGAAGAAGCCCCTTGGTCCATTGGACATGGCTCAAGGGGCTTCTCTGTATAATGACGCAATTCAATGAAGGAACGATCAAGCTTTAGTGAAAGCAGGGTCTTCGAACGGGTGGGCAATCCAGCCCTCCGTTTCAATAAACAGGCGAACAGCAACGATTTGACGGTTATCCATCAATGTGAAGAAGTGAGGAATTGTTTCTGGAACCGAAATAACGTCTCCCGCTTCCAGCTCAACGTCGAAATAACCGACTTCTTCGCTGCCTTTAATAATAAAGATTCCGCGTCCAGCTGTAATCGCCCGCACTTCATCTTCTGTGTGCGTATGCACTTGCTCAAAACGTTTTAAAATATCATCAAGACCTGGGGTAGCATCTGAAAGGGCAACGATATCCCATGTTTTGTAACCGCGACGCTGGGCAAGCTCGCGAATTTCTACATCGTAAGTAGCGAGAATTTCCGCTTTCTCTTCATCGGATAATACAAATTTATCTTGCAGATGGCCTGGCAACTTGCTAGCATCCCAGTGTTCATAAAGCACTTCTTGGCTTTCCAAAAACGCGCGAACGTTCTGCTCGCCAGATATTCTTTCCTCAGTATTGCGAATTCTAATCTCAGCCATCACAATTCCCTCTTTTCCTATTGAAATTAAATGTTATATTAAATATATAATGATTATAATGCAAAAACAAGCGATTGTCGATTGCAATTGCTTTTCACATTGCGTCGATTCTGTTAAACTGAACTTTAGTGATTTTCACAGGAAGGGTGCACATAATTGTCGAAACCAACCATACAAGAAATGATGCAAAAGCGGATATTGATTTTGGACGGCGCAATGGGAACGATGATTCAGCAAGCCGATCTTACCGAGGATGATTTTGGCGGTGAGGATATGGACGGCTGTAATGAAATACTCGTGTTGACGCGTCCTGATGTCATCCGTACTATACATGAACAATATTTAGAGGCAGGCACGGACATTTTGGAAACGAATACGTTCGGAGCAACTAGCGTCGTGCTGGCTGAATACGATATACCGGAAAAGGCGCGCGAAATCAACCTGGCTGCGGCGAAAATTGCCCGTGAAGCGGCGGATAAATATTCGACGCCTGAGCATCCGCGTTATGTGGCAGGAGCGCTTGGTCCGACGACGAAGACGCTTTCTGTAACAGGCGGGGTTACTTTTGAAGAGCTTGTGGACAGCTACTACGAGCAGGTCATTGCGCTCATGGAAGCAGATGTAGATGCGCTGCTTCTTGAAACCTCCCAGGATACACTTAATGTAAAAGCGGGGAGCATCGGCATTCGCAATGCGTTTGAGACGATGGGTCGTGAGCTTCCGATCATGATTTCGGGAACGATTGAGCCTATGGGAACGACGCTTGCGGGCCAAAGCATTGAATCGTTTTATATTTCGCTGGAGCATTTGAAGCCAATATCTATGGGGCTAAACTGTGCGACAGGTCCTGAGTTTATGCGTGACCATATTCGTACGCTTAGTGAAATTGCCAATTCGGCAGTAAGCTGTTATCCGAACGCGGGCTTACCGGATGAGAACGGTAATTATCATGAGTCGCCAGAATCGCTAGCGAAAAAAATGTCTGCTTTTGCCGAGCAGGGCTGGCTTAACATTGCTGGCGGCTGCTGCGGTACGACGCCGGACCATATCCGCGCTCTTGTCGAGACGATGGCGAAATATCCGCCGCGTACCAAATATGGCGAGCATCCTGCAGCAGTATCCGGCATTGATACCGTCTATATTGAGCCGGAAAACCGCCCAATTATGATAGGGGAGCGCACGAACATTTCCGGCTCGCGGAAGTTCAAGCGTCTGATCAAAGAAGAGAAGTTTGACGAAGCTTCGGAAATTGCCAGAGCGCAAGTAAAAGGCGGAGCCCATGTCATTGACATTAACTTGCAGGATACGGATATTGATGAAGCGTACGCCGTTCATCATTTTTTGCCGCAAGTTGTCAAGAAAATTAAAGTGCCGCTCATGCTTGATTCGACGTACGATCATATTATTGAGCTGGGCCTTAAATATTCGCAAGGAAAAGCGATCATTAACTCCATTAACCTGGAGGATGGCGAAGCCAAGTTTGAAAAGATTCTTCCGCTTATCCATCAATATGGCGCAGCTGTCGTCATGATACTAATTGATGAGCGCGGTCAGGCGGTTAGCCGTGAAGCGAAGCTCGAAGTGGCAGAGCGTTCCTACCGTTTGCTTGTTGATAAGTATGGCATGAACCCGGAGGATATTATTTTTGACCCGAATATGTTCCCGGTTGGCTCTGGTGACCCGCAATATATTGGCTCCGCAGTGGAGACGATTGAGGGTATTAAACTAATCAAAGAAAAATATCCGCTTGCCAAAACGATTCTAGGCCTGAGCAACATTTCCTTCGGCTTGCCGGATGCGGGTCGCGAAGTATTGAACTCGGTTTATTTGTACCATTGTACAAAAGCGGGACTTGATTATGCGATTGTGAACACCGAGAAGCTGGAGCGTTACGCTTCGATTCCTGAAGAGGAGCGCAGACTGGCGGAGGAATTGATTTTTAATACGACAGACGAGACGCTGGCTGCTTTCGTTGCCGCCTTCCGCGAGAAGAAAGTGGTCAAGAAAGAGAAAATCTCCAACCTGACGCTGGAGGAAAGACTGGGTTCTTATGTCGTTGAAGGTACGAAGGAAGGACTAATTCCTGATCTGGATTTGGCGCTTGCCAAATATACGGCGCTGGAGGTCATCAATGGACCGCTCATGCGGGGGATGGAAGAGGTCGGCAGACTGTTTAATAATAATGAGCTCATTGTGGCGGAGGTACTGCAAAGCGCAGAGGTCATGAAAGCTTCGGTTGCTCATTTGGAGCAGTTTATGGAGAAGGATGAATCGTCCGTAAAAGGGAAAATTATATTGGCGACGGTAAAAGGCGATGTGCATGACATCGGCAAAAACCTCGTTGAAATTATTTTGTCCAACAACGGTTACAAGATTATTAATCTCGGCATTAAAGTACCACCTGAGAAGCTTATAGAAGCTTACCGCAATGAGAAGGCGGATGCGATTGGCCTGTCGGGCTTGCTGGTCAAATCGGCGCAGCAGATGGTCATTACAGCGCAGGATATGCGCAGCGCAGGCATTGACGCGCCAATTCTGGTCGGTGGTGCGGCGTTGACCCGCAAATTTACGAAGACGCGGATTGGTCCGGAGTATGACGGCTTGGTGCTGTATGCGAAGGATGCAATGGACGGGCTTGATATTGCCAATAAGCTTATGGATAAAGACCACCGTCAACGGATGGAAGATGAGATGGCGGAATACAAAGCATTGGGCGGCGAAGAAGAGGTTCAAAGCAAAGAGCTGCCTAAGCTTACCCGAATCGAGCGTTCAAAAATTTCAGTAGACGCGCCAGTGTACATTCCGCCTGATTTGGATCGCCACATTTTGCGCGATGTTCCGCTGCCGCATATTATTCCTTATATCAATATGCAGATGCTGCTCGGTCATCATCTAGGACTGAAGGGCAACGTGGAAAACCTGCTGAAGGAAAAGAACGAGAAGGCGGTTCATCTCAAAGAAACGGTTGACGGCATTTTGCATGAAGGAACGACGAACGGGATTTTGAAGGCTAACGGCATGTACCGCTTCTTCCCGGCGCAGTCCTCAGGAAACGATATTATTATTTACGACGCTAACGATCAAACGAAGGAAATCAAACGTTTCACCTTCCCGCGCCAGCAGGTAGAGCCATTCCTTTGTTTGGCGGATTTCCTGAAGCCTGTAGATAGCGGCATTATGGATTATGTCGGCTTCCTCGTTGTAACGGCTGGCGAAGGCATTCGCGATTTGGCGGGGCAATGGAAGGATCAAGGCGATTACTTGCGTTCGCACGCGCTGCAATCGGTGGCGCTTGAAGTGGCGGAAGGACTTGCTGAGCGCGTCCACCATATGATGCGGGATATTTGGGGCTACCCGGATCCGCATACGATGACGATGAAGCAGCGCCACGGCGCACGTTATCAAGGGATTCGCGTATCGTTCGGCTATCCAGCCTGTCCGGATCTGGAAGATCAAGGTCCATTGTTCGAGCTGATGAAGCCGGAGGATATAGGCGTTGAGTTGACGGAAGGTTTCATGATGGAGCCGGAAGCATCGGTATCTGCGATGGTGTTTTCCCATCCGGAAGCGCAATATTTTAACGTTGAGAAGGTTGAACGTTAGGTGCATAAATAGCATCATGAATAGCAGGGAGAGCCTCCGCAAAATCGTTTTTAACGATTGGCGGAGGCTTTATCCTATTTTTGAACAGGAGGCGGTAGGTGCATGGAAATTTGGTTTCTTGGAACAGGTGCGGGACGGCCGTCGAAAGAACGCAATGTAACGTCGATTGCGCTGCGGCTGCCAGAGCCGGATGGCGGGCTATGGATGTTCGATGCAGGCGAAGGCACTCAGCATCAAATGATGCGATCCCCGCTGAAAATGGGCAAGCTGAATGCACTATTCATTACGCATCTGCATGGTGATCATACCTTTGGGATTCCAGGTCTGCTTAGCACAAGATCTTATTCCGGCGGCAAAGGTCCGCTCCATTTGTTTGGTCCTGTAGGCATTGAAGAGATGGTGCGAACCGCGCTGCGGCTGAGCGGAACCCATATTGACTATGAGCTGATCATAACCGAGATCCAAGGGGATGGCGTTATTCATGAGGATGAGCGATTCGTTGTGGAAGCGTGGTCATTGGATCATCGCCTGCCCTGTTATGGCTACCGCTTGCTGGAGCGAGATTGTCCGGGCAAGCTTAATACAGAGCGTTTGAAAGCGCTGAGTGTTCCGTCAGGGCCGCTATATGGCAAGCTCAAGCAGGGCGAGGATGTGCAGCTGCCAGATGGCACGACGGTGCGTGCTGCTGAAGTAGCTGGAGCTCCATTAAAAGGAAGAATCATTGCAATTGCTGGCGATACCAGCCCATGTGCCAACATGGCCCGGCTTGCTGAAAATGCAGATTTGCTCGTTCACGAAGCGACGTTTGCTGCAGGACAGGAAGAGAAAGCGCATGAATATGGGCATTCGACGACGATTGAAGCAGCGCAGGCCGCTAAAGATGCAGGTGTGCAGCAGCTGATTATGACGCATTTCAGCTCGCGTTTTCTACTTGAGGATATGCCGATGCTGAAAGAAGAGGCCCAGCGTATTTTTCCGCAATCCGAAGCGGCCTATGATCTGTTCCATGCCAAAATAGCAAGGCGCAGCGACTGCTAGCCTTAGGGGACTTCCGTCCAGTCTGCTACACCCTAAGTCCCTCTTACGAAAACAACATATGCTGAAAATAATGCGTTGACATTCCCCCCGTATGATGGCTGTGAACAGCAGTATACACATCGGGAGGCTGATACGTGATGGATACAGCAAGCCATTTATTGTTCGGCGCAACACTTGGGGGACTCGCGATGCTCGACCCTGCGCTCGCTGCGCAGCCAGCCGCAATGCTTGCCGTATGGACAGCAACGCTGCTCGGCAGCCATGCGCCGGATTTTGATACGGTGATGCGCTTTAAAGGGCAAGCGGCCTATGTGCGCTATCATCGCGGCATTACGCATTCACTGCCTGCACCTGCCATTTGGTCGCTGCTGGGCTTGCCGATTGCGTGGCTTTATGGTGTGCCCGAGCTTGCTTGGCAGGTTGTAGGCTGGATGTTCGTTGCGGTCTGTTTTCATGTTTTGCTGGACTTGTTCAATTCCTTTGGCGTGCAATGCGCCAGACCTGTTTCGCAGAAATGGCTGCATTTAGATACGTTATGCCTATTTGATCCCTATTTGTTTGCTTTGCATGTGTCTGGCTGTATCCTTTGGGCATCAGGCTTAGCCGAGCCAGGCCCGATGTTTGCCATCATTTACGCAATGACGGCTCTCTATATCGGATGGAGGCTGCGAGTAAGCCGTAAGGTGAAACGGCTGCTGCGAGAAAGCTTCGGCCTCCGTACGGGCATAACGCTCGTACCGTCACTGCTAGGCTACAGCTGGCAGTTTACAGCAGACTGCGGCGACCATTATGCAGCGGGCACGGTTGCCGGAGGATTGGTTAAGATAGAGACGACAGTGAGCAAGCTGGATGACGCGGAATTGGTTCCAGTTGTGCGTGCGGCGATGAACGAGGAAGGCGTGAAAGCTCTATTGTCATTTTCCGAGCGGGTTCATGTGAATGTGCAGGAAAAGCTCGATGGTTACGAAGTGACCTGGAGCGATGTGCGTTTTTGGAATAAGCAGCAAATGCCGTTTGGGGTAGCTGTGACGCTCGATGCGGATATGAAGGTACTGAATCACCGACTAGGTTGGAATAAAAAAACGTGGGAGCCTCCCCACGTTTAGTGAAATATTTTGAGAAAAAGCACGTATAGCGCTCCTCCAAGAGCGCTATATTTTTTTGTCAACAAATACAGTCGAGATGACCGATAGGATGGAGACGAGCACAATCAACGTCAGAAAGCTGATCAGCTGCACCATGCCTGGCAGGAACACCGTCACTATAATGAGAAAGCCGCCCCAGAAAAATATTTTGGCCGAAAGCTGATGTGTTTTGCGCCATACATGCTCGTTATTCAGCGTTATCGGTGTTTTGATGCCGATAAAGCGATTGGGCTTCATACGTGGCAAATAGTTCCCGATCGTAATGAACAAAATGCCGATAAACGGGATGACGACCATCTGAATATCAAGCTCGACGCCATAGCCATATGCGATGATAAAGCCTTGAATGGTGGCTAGGCCAAGCATCAGCACTTGATTGATAATATCGGTGCTTTTAATCGTGCTGGAGCTTGCAGCCATTTTGGGATCGATTTTCGGCAAATATTTAAACATCAGAGTAAGCAGCACCATCAAAGCCGGGATGAAAAATAAAGCAAACATTTTGCCGGCATAACGGTCAGGCTCGCCAAACGCATTCCAATGTACGGGCATAGTGGCAGGCAGAGAAGAGTAGAAGATTAACCCGGCAATAAATGATAGTGCGATAATGAGCCAAGTCCAAAAATTCTTTTTCATCATTCATCGTTCCTTTCCAAGTCAGGTCATAAATCGGTTGATGTTCATTGAAACGAAGCAATCCATTTGAGTAAATCCTGAAAGACGGTCGTATTCAGCGAGTAGTAAATATGCTGCCCTTTGCGCTCGTCCGATACTAGCTCAGCCTGCTTCAGCAAGCTTAAATGATGGGAAATGCTCGGCTTGGTCATGTGAAAATGGTCAGCAATTTCCCCCGCTGTCAAGTCCTGTTCTCTTAACAAATCAAGTATGGTGCGTCTTGTAGGATCGGATAACGCTTTAAACGCCTGGTTAATCGACAATGAGGGATGACCTCCTTTCGATATTTAGATAATTATCTAACAATCTAATATAATCACATTGTAATGGCTACGCCTTAAGCTGTCAATAAACGAATACCCAAAAAATAAAATTGCAGGCCGAACATGTATTCTTGTAAAATGAAAGAAACGAGTGTACTAGAAAAGTCAGGATACAAGGAGAGAAACAGTCATGAACCGCTGGACGGGAAAGACCTCGGGACTCGAGGAGTGGCTGGAGCTGCTGAAGCACGATCAGGACATAACGGACAATATTACCCACTGGCGGACCATTCCGCCTCGCGAGGCCTGTACCGCAGCATTGCCTGCGGATCTGCATCCTAAGCTTGCGGAAGCGCTGCGCTCAAAGGGAATTAATGAACTATATACGCATCAGGAAACGGCCTATCGGTTCGTTCGAGAAGGCCATAATGTTGTAGCGGTCACCCCGACTGCTTCTGGCAAAACCTTATGTTATAACCTGCCGGTGCTACAGTCCTTATTAGAGCAGGATGAGGGACGGGCGCTGTATTTGTTTCCGACGAAGGCGCTTGCGCAGGATCAGGTGGCTGAGCTTCAGACGCTTGCCGATCTTATGGACGTCGACCTCAAGACGAATACATACGACGGGGATACCCCTCCGACTGTGAGGCAAGTGATACGCAATGCCGGACATATCGTCGTGACGAATCCGGACATGCTGCATTCGGCGATTTTGCCACATCATACGAAATGGGTTAAGCTGTTTGAAAATATTAAATATATCGTGATCGATGAGCTTCACGCTTACAGAGGCGTGTTCGGAAGTCACGTTGCCAATGTTATCCGCAGGCTCAAAAGAATTTGCCGGTTTTATGGGTCTAATCCGCAATTTATTTGTGCATCAGCGACCATTGATAATCCCGCCGAGCATGCAGCAAAGCTAATAGGCGAGCCTGTGCGGCTCGTTGATAATAATGGCGCGCCAACGGGCGAAAAGCATTTTATTTTTTATAATCCGCCTGTAGTGAACAGGCAGCTCGGCATTCGCCGCAGCAGTGTGCTGGAGACGAGGAAGCTGGCAGGCTTGCTGCTGCGGCAAGGCGTGCAGACGATTGTGTTCGCCCGCAGCCGGGTGCGCGTGGAGCTGCTGCTGACCTATTTGCAGGATATCATTAAGGACAAGCTCGATGCGAAGACGATTCGCGGCTACCGCGGCGGGTATTTGCCCAAGCTGCGGCGGGAAATTGAGCGCGGCCTGCGCAGCGGCGAAATTCGCGGCGTCGTCAGCACGAATGCTTTGGAGCTCGGCATTGACATTGGCCAGCTTCAAGCTTGCGTGCTGAACGGTTATCCGGGCACAGTAGCCAGCACCTGGCAGCAATCGGGTCGTGCGGGGCGCCGGCAGGGCAGCGCGGTTACTTTTTTAGTGGCAAGCAGCAATCCTTTGGATCAATATATGATTCAGAATCCTGACTTTTTCTTCAATCGCCCGCCAGAGCGCGCGCTTATCCATCCTGATAATTTGCTCGTGCTCATTGATCATGTGAAATGTGCGGCATACGAGCTTCCTTTTGAAGAGGGCGAGAAGTTTGGCGAGGAATCGCTTGCGGATATGATGGAGTTTTTAACGGAGGAAAAGGTGCTTCACCGTGCGGGCAGCCGCTGGTATTGGATGGAGCAATCGTTTCCCGCCCATAACATTTCGCTGCGTTCTGCAGCGCAGGAAAACTTCGTCATCATTGATATGACGGAGGGCAGCCGTGTACTCGGCGAAGTTGATCGCTTCAGTGCCCCAACGCTTATTCACGAAGAAGCGATATATATCCACGAGGGCGTGCAGTATCAGGTCGAGAAGCTGGATTATGCTGAGAAGAAAGCTTATGTGCGCAAAGTCGATGTCGATTATTACACCGATGCGAATCTCGCAGTGGAGCTGAAGGTGCTTTATGTAGACAAGGAGCGCGAATCGGGCGAGCTGACGAGGCAGTATGGAGAGCTGGCGCTGAATGCCAAGGCGACGATTTTCAAAAAAATTCGGCTGCGCAGCCATGAAAATATTGGCTCTGGCCCGATTCATTTGCCGGAGGAGGAACTGCATACGAGCGGCTATTGGTTCTCGTTCAGCGAAGAGGCTGCTGCGCGCAAAAGCAAAAATGAGATGCAATACGCACTGCTGGGCATTGCGAATGTATTGGTTCATATTGCACCGCTCTATCTGATGTGCGATCCCTATGATATTCGCGTCGTGCCGCAGGTGAAGGCTGTGCATACACAAAAGCCAACGATTTATTTTTATGACCGGTACCCGGGCGGCATTGGACTGAGCGAAAGACTGTTTGAGGTGCATGATGAACTGATCCGTCAGGCAAAGTCGCTTATTCGCGGCTGTACTTGCTTGAGCGGATGCCCAGCCTGTGTGGGGCCGATTGAAGAGGTCGGACTGCTCGGCAAGGAGCAGGCGCTTAAGCTTCTGGAGGAAGCGGAGGGAAATACATGAGCAGTTTGCGAGAGCGAATGAATCGTCTGCGCAGCAGCGCAGCTGGATCAGCAAGCAGCACAGGCGAAGCGATAGAAAGTGCAGGGCAGCAGACTTCTAAAGTGCCTGATTTAGAAGTCTCTCTAGAAGCCTCTTTAGAAGGTAATAAAGAAGTCACAGAGACAGAAGCAGAAGTAGAATTAGAAACAGAAGCGGGCGCGGAGCAGCTTCCAGATAGCTGGCTCGCCATGGGCGTCAAGCTGCAAACGAATGAGGTAGGAACTTTTTTGCTGCGTGAAGTGAAATATCCTGCGGCCCATCAGCATGGCATTCATCGGCTTTCGGAACTTCAGGAAGCCAGCAAAGGGCTATCCGCTTTTCACGGGGAGCAAATTGGCGCAGAGCATTTGCTCATTCTGGATTTGGAGACGACCGGCCTTGGAGTCGGGACAGGAAATGTGCCGTTTATGGTGGGCATTGCCTATTGGCAAGGACAGCAGTTTATTGTAGAGCAGGCGCTAATTCGCCATCCGGCAGAGGAACGGGCGATGCTGGCTTATTTGAAGGAAAAGCTGACGGCTTATGCGTATCTGGTAACGTATAATGGACGAACGTTTGATTGGCCCGTTATGCTGAACCGATTTATATTGAATGGCTTCGGCAGCAAAGTGTGGGCGCCGCTGCATCTGGATTTTCTGCATCCTGCACGCAGCGTTTGGCGCAATACGCTTGCTTCATGCAGGCTAAGCCATGTGGAGGAAGAGCGGCTTGGCATTGAGCGTGTGGATGATGTCCCGGGCTCGCTTGCCCCGCAGCTGTATTTTCAATATTTAGCTGATCAAAATCCGGAGCCGCTGGAAGGCGTATTCCGCCATAATGAAATCGACATGCTTTCTCTTGCGAGCTTAGCGATCCGATTTGGGCATTTGTTAAATGGCGAAGCGGGCTGCGGCCCGCTGCCGATGCCGGAAGAGCCGGAGGAAATCGTGCGAACAGGGCTGTGGCTGGAGAAGATGGGACAGGCGGAGAAGGCGGAACGATTATTTGCGGTGGCAGAACAGCTTCCGGGTATGACGCTTAATGCATTGCTGCTGCTCGCGGCACGTGACAAGAAGGCTGGAAATTGGCGGCGAGCTGTGTTATTGTGGCAGAAGGCTGTAATGTTGCCTCACAAATTTGGGGCAAGCGATGACAGCGCCTTTATCGAGCTCGCTATGTATTACGAACATAAGCTGAAAGATTATGATTCGGCTTTATTATATGCGGACGAAGCGCTGCAGATGGCGCTTAGCCATCCGCTTCGGGGGCGTCAAACTGCCAAGCAGCGGGCGGAGCTTGCAGAGCTTCGCAAGCGGTCATTGCGCTTGCAGGGCAAGATAGGAAGGAAGCTGGGGAATCATGGGACATAATTTGCCTGAAATGCGGGGCCTGCTCATCGATCTCGATGGCACGCTTTATCATGGAACGAGAAGAATTGAAGGTGCAGATGCTTTGCTGCGCAAGCTTAAGGAGCTAAATCTTCCTTATCGGTTCGTTACCAACAACTCTTCGGCTACGCCGGGGGATGTAGCGGAGCGATTGAACAGGATGGATATTCCGGCGGAGGAGCAGGATGTGTGCACATCAGCGCAGGCTGCTGCTGAATATGTGGCTTCTGTAAAGCCGGGGGCTTCTGTTTTTGTTATTGGAGAGGCTGGCTTGCGCGCAGCTATTGAAGAAGCCGGCTTGCGGCTAACGGAAGAACAGCCGGATTTTGTTATTCAAGGTATCGACCGTGAGCTTAGCTATTCGAGGCTTTCGCTTGCGGTTCGCTATATTCATGGCGGAGCTCCGTTTATTTTAACGAACCCGGATTTGCTGCTTCCTTCGGAAGGCGGTTTAATGCCGGGGGCTGGTTCAATTGGAGCGATGCTGCAAGCAGCAGGGGGCAAGGAGCCGATTGTCATTGGCAAGCCTTCATCGATTTTGATGGATTATTCCTTAAAGCAGCTCGGCCTTCCGGCTTCGGACACATGGGTAATCGGTGACAATCTGGCTACGGATATTGCAGCTGGCCGCGCTTCGGGCTGTGGGACGCTGCTCGTTTTGACAGGACTTACAACGGAGCAAAATTATAAGCACTATTCGGAACGCGCAGGCTGCGAACCGGATAAAATATGTAGAAATTTAGATGAGCTGATCTCTTATATTACGGAAACTGCAAACAGCTGACATAGGGATAGCGTACAGACAGGAAGGAAGCGAACAGCAATGCCGGAATTGCCGGAAATCGAAAATTATCGCGTATTATTAACAGAACGGCTCGCAGGAGACCGAATTACAGGCACACAAGTGCTGCAAGAGAAGTTTCTAAATGTTTCCGCTGAGCAGTTTGACGAAGCGCTAACGAATAGAACGATCTGGTTTGTGGAGCGTCGTGGCAAGCATTTGCTTCTGCATCTAGACAATGGCAAACGTTTGCTTGCGCAGCTTCATGCGGGTGCGTCCCTGTTTTATGGGCAAGGCGAGGAACGCCCGCAGAGCGAGGCGCAGATCGTCATTCATTTGGAAAAGGGCAGCCTTTATGTTGCAGGAATGCGCCAGGGCTTTGTTCATCTTTTATCGGTTAAAGAAACGCAGCAGGTGCTGGCAGAGCTAGGGCCTGATCCTTTAGATAAAAGGCTGACGCTTGAAAAGTTTGTTCAGCTGTTCCGTAAAAAACGCGGTGCTTTAAAGGCCGCATTGGCTGATCAGCAAGTAATTAGCGGAATCGGTTCCTTTTATGCCGATGAAATTGCATTTGCTGCCGCTGTGCGTCCGGATATCAAAATTCCGCTTATTCAAGAAGACGCATGGCAGCGTCTATATGAGGCGATGCATGTGGTGCTGAAGGATGCGACGGCTAAGGGAGGCAGCATGGAGCAGCCCCTTACGATGGACGACAAGCTGACAGGCGGCTACTATACACAGCGCCGTGTCTATGAGCGTGCAGGGGAAGCATGCGGTACTTGCGGTTCCCAGATTGAAGTCGTTGGCACTGCTGCGCGCAAGGCATTTGTCTGTCCTTCCTGCCAGCCGGAGCAAGTGGAAAGCTAAAAGTCGCGAACGGGGGAAGCGTTCATGATACATCTTTTTTTAGACGATTACAGGCATTGCCCAAAGGGATTTGTACTGGCTTTGACAGCTGAGCAATGCAAACAAATGATTGATACGGAAGAAATTGATATTTTATCGCTTGATTATGATTTAGGCTGGAACCAGGATACGGGTGCGGAGGTTGTTCGCCATATGGTGAGCACCGGACGTTATCCAAAGCAGGTTTTCCTGCACACTTCCAGCGCAGCAGGACGGGTACAAATGTATCAAATGCTGTACGCCAATGCACCGAAGGAAACGAAAGTGCATAATGGGCCGATGCCGTTCTCGCTGCTGGAGGAAATTGCTTCATTGTAAAGGTTTGTGTGATGTTAGGGAGGTGGCGTTATGAGCCGGTGGATTGGTACGGCTAATCAAGGATATGCTGCCTATGCGGTAGAAGAGCTGAGGCGTTTATTAGGACAGCTGAAAGTGACGCAGCTTGCAGCTGGAGAAGTGTTTTTGTTTGAAAGTCCGCTTTCAAGGGAAGAAACCTTGGAAGCGGTTCAGCGGCAGCTGCCGATTTTTTTAAGGCATTTGCAGCCGGTTGACCGCGTCATTGAGGCAAGCGGCGATGCGGATGATTTGGAAGAGCTGTCCAGAGTGGTGCGGAATGCACAGCTTTCTTTTGTGGACAAGCAGGTATCGATTCATTTGCGCAAGGCGAAGGTTACCGTCTATCCGTATTCTGCGGCAGATACGAAAGCGGTGCTGGATGCGGTGCTTGAGGAAATCGGAGCCGAATCTGCGAGACAATCGCCGGATATGATTATTGCGATTTATGCTGCTGCAAGCCAGCTTTATGTCGGCTGCGGCACACCAGTGGAGATGTTATCCGATTGGCCGGGCGGCGCTGTGCGTTTTCAACGGGAGGAAGGGCAAATTTCCCGGGCGAAGTTTAAGCTGCTGGAGGCGGAACGGGAGTTTGGTCTGCACTATGAAACTTTCCAGCAGGCGCTGGACATTGGTGCGGCACCGGGAGGCTGGACGTCGCTGCTGCTGGAACGAGGTCTCCGAGTGACGGCCGTCGACCCTGGCGAGCTGCATCCTTCGTTAAATGGCCATCCTGCATTAACCTACCATAAGCGTAATGCGTCGGATGTGAAGCTGCCCGCAGAAGCTTATGATTTGCTCGTCTGCGATATGAGCTGGAGCCCGATGCAAATGAGCAGGCTCGTGCTTGATCTACAGCAGTCCTTAGCGCGTGAAGCTACAGCGATTATTACCATTAAGCTCATGCACCGCAAGCCGCTGCAAACGATTCGAGATGTGTCAGAGCGGCTCAGCTCCGCTTTTACGATTGAGAGGGCCAAGCAGTTGTTCCACAATCGCGATGAAATTACATTATATTTAAAATATCGCAAGGCTTAGTTATAGAAGCAATTCGTGATGAGCGCTCCAACCGGGGCGCTTATTGTCGATAAGGGGGCAGTTCCTTTGCGTAATATGAGAGCGCTTTATGCGAATTTGCGTATTAAACATAAGCTGTTCCTTCTCCTCTCCGCCGTGCTATTAACCGTTGCGGTACTTGGCGGCGTTCTTCAGCAATATGCCTTCGACATCTACGATCAGAAAATCTATGAGCAATCTGCCAAAGCGTTAAGTCTCTCTGCCGTAAGCATTGAGAATGAGCTTCGAAAAATCGAGCAGTTGTCCTATACGATTGCAACAGACACCAAAGTACAGGAATATTTGCGGACTATTAAGAGCGGTGGAACGGAATACGATAACTATGTGCTTCAAATGAATATACAGGACCGCGTCGTTAATTTGGGCGGCTTGGATAAATATATTCATTCCGTTCAGCTATATGATGTGCATGATAAGGCTTATGCAACCGGCGTGCGCACGATAAATTTATCCAGTTCCAGATTGGAGCGGCTCAAGCTGGAAACGAAGCGAAATGAAGGGGGCAATACGTGGGTAGCGCCTGGCGAAGGCGACAGCTCGCTATCGGCAGCCCGTGAAATTCGCAGCTATAAAAATTTGGATATGGATTATTTAGGCACCATTGTCGTGCGCGTAGATGCGGTCAAGCTGTTCCATGACTTGTCGGCTGGCCTTGACAGCAGCGGAGCTAATATGATGATTGCCAGAGGTGCAGAATTAATTTATCCAGACAAGGCTATTTTTTCTGTCGAAGAGCTCTTAAGTTTGACAGATGGGTCAAGCGGATACCGCATTATGGAGCGGGAAGGCAATTCTTTTTTTGTCACCTACGTCGCTTCCAGCCGCATGAATTGGTATTATTATACGATCATCTCGTTTGATGATATTTTTCGCAATTTAGTTTGGGTCAAAAATTTCGTTATTGCCGCTTTTGGCTTGCTGTTTATTATTTCAGGCATATTTGCGCTGCGGGTCGCTAATGGGATTACAAAACCGATTGAACGGCTTAATGCCAATATGAAGCGCATTCAATTAGGGTATTTCGATTATGTTGAGGACCCAGCGGAGCGGGCGCTTGCGATGGATGAGGTAGGCCAAATGCAGCGAAACTTCCGCATTATGGTTGAGCGTATCAATGAGCTGATTCATGAAAACTATGTCAAGCAGCTTGCGATTAAGGATACGCAGTTCAAGGCGCTCCAGGCGAACATTAATCCGCATTTTTTGTACAATACACTTGATTCGATTAACTGGAGCGCCAAAATGAGCAATCAGCTGCAAATTTCGCAAATGGTGGAAGCGCTCGGCTCCTTGCTTCGCACATCGATCAACTTGAAGGAGTCGATTATTCCGCTGCGCAAGGAATTGGAAATCGTCAATCATTACATTACGATTCAAACGTTCCGCTTTGAGGAGCGCCTCGACTTCAAGCTTGATGTTCCAGAGGAGCTGCTCAGCTGCGGTTTGCCAAAGCTGGCGCTGCAGCCGCTGATTGAAAATGCCATCCATTATGGATTGGAAGAAATGATTGACAGCTGTACCATTAACATTCAGGCTTATATAGAGGAAGGGTACCTGTATATCGTTGTGCGGGATAATGGTCCCGGCATGGAGCAGGCTTATGCGGATAAGCTGTTAAGCGGCGAGGTGAAGACGAAAGGAACAGGGCTTGGGCTGCGAAATATTGATGAGCGCATTAAGCTGCTGTATGGCGAGGAATATGGCCTTCATGTGAGCAGCCAGCCGAATGAAGGGGCAGCGGTCAGCCTGAAGCTGCCTTATGAAAGGAAGGATTAGTTTGTTCAAAGTGCTGTTGGTAGACGACGAACGTATTATTTTGGAAGGCATTTCACAAATTGTTCCATGGACAAGCTCTGGCGCAGAGTTGATCGGCACTGCCCGAAATGGTTTGGAAGCGTTGACTTTTATTGAAGAACAACAGCCTGACAT
Organism: Paenibacillus liaoningensis; assembly: GCF_059609455.1. Lineage (NCBI taxonomy): Bacteria > Bacillati > Bacillota > Bacilli > Caryophanales > Paenibacillaceae > Paenibacillus > Paenibacillus liaoningensis. The sequence continues at coordinate 112,339 of NZ_JCAALU010000021.1, read as the reverse complement.
TATTATTTCAGATATCAAGATGCCAGGCATGGACGGACTTCAGCTTGTAGAGCGGGTAAAAGAGCTGTATCCGCAAATGGCATTCATTTTGCTTTCTGGGTTTAGTGAATTTGATTACGCGCGCACCGCGATGGCTTATGGAGTCAAACATTATTTGCTTAAGCCTTGTAATGAGACGAAGATTACGGAGGCGCTCATCGAGGTTATCGAAGATCTCCAGACGCAGCGCACGCAGCATCAATTCGTTCAAACGATTCAAAGCGAGCTGACCAGGGTGCTGCCCCATGCGAAAGCGCAATTTCTTAAAGAGCTCGTTACGAATAAAACGTATGGCAAGCGCGATTGGGATACGTATCGCCGGATGTTTCATATTACGCATGACACATTGCCAATCAGGCTCATCTTGATGCAGGTGGAAGGGATGTTTGAATACGAGCATATTTTTGCCCTGACGAACATTGCCGAAGAAAAGCTTGGCGAGGAAATTGTGCTGCTCAGTACAACGATCGGTCGGCACGTCCTGCTGCTTATTCAGGAAACAGAGCAGGAGGAGCAGCTGTTCTCCCGGCTGTCAGGCATGAAGTGCACCTTCACTGATTTTTATAAGCTTGAAACGACGATTGCCGTCAGCGGTGCTGGAGAAATTACGGATGCACGCAAAATGTACCGCGAGACGCTTGAATGCCTGAACTTCCGCTTTCATGTAGGAGAGGGCGCGATTATTACGCCTCAGGATCTTTCTACCGCAGCAGCAGTGCTGCCTTCGAGCTTCGATTATGACGAGGAGCAGCTTGGCATGGAGCTGAAAGCGGGGAACTGGGAAGCCGCGAGCGAGGAACTAGCCCGTTTTTTCCAATTGCTTGCCGATCAGCGCATGGATACGGTGCTGACAAAATCATATGTCATCCCGCTCTTTGTTACCATCTCCCGGCAAAGCGCACCGGATCGGTTAAACGATTATTTGCAAATGCTGGCACGGCTTGATGAGTTGGAGACGCTGAAGGCTATTGAAGCTTTCGTGAGACAAGCAGCTAAAGACATATGCGAGGCGAATTTTGATTCATTTGCCAGCAAGCAATCGACGGTTATAAAAAAAATGATCGAAGTTATCGCATCCAATCTCGCTGATCCGGCATTGTCGCTCAACTGGGTAGCGAATGAAATTTTATATATGAATGCGGATTATTTAGGCAAGCTGTTCAAGAAAGAAACGGGTGAGCGCTTCTCAGCCTACGTCATGAAGCTGCGTGTAGAGAAGGCGATGGAGGAAATTATGCGGACGGAGGACGTTAAAGTTTTCGAGCTTGCGGAGCGTTTTGGCTTCGGAGACAACCCGCAATATTTCAGCCAAGTTTTTAAAAAACATACCGGCTATACGCCATCCGACTACAAGAGATCACTATAAACGTATAGTGATCTCTGTTTTTTTAACAAAAAAAGCGGTTTTCTTTATTAAGAAAACGCATACAAAACGCTATACTTTGATTTGTAAGCAACATAAATAATCACTAAGAAGAAATAAGGGGGAATACGAAATGAAGAAGCAAGCTAAAAAAGTTGTTCTCGCCCTCATGGCGTCCGCACTCATGCTGGCTACCGCTTGTGGCAGCAACGCAGGAACGAATTCGGAAACAGGCACTAATGCAGGAACGAACAGCGGTGGCGGCGACAAGCCGATAACGCTTCGCATGGCATGGTGGGGTTCTGAAACGCGCCACGAATACACGAAAAAAGTCATTGACCTTTACAAAACGAAAAATCCAAATGTAACGATTGAAGTTGAATATGCAAACTATGATGATTATTGGAAAAAAATCGCTCCGCAAGCAGCAGCTAATGAGCTTCCGGACATTATGCAAATTGATACCGGCTACTATGCACAGTATGCAGGCAAAGGCCAACTGGCAGACCTGACTCCATACTTCGGCAAAGAAATTGATGTAACCAACATTTCTGAAAATGCTTTGAACGGTGGTAAATTGGGCGATGGCGTGTTCGGGATGAACCTTGGCGTCAACTCTCTCGGCTTCCATTACGATCCAGCAACGCTAGCTAAAGCTGGCGTAGACAGCATCCCGGAAAATTGGTCGTGGGATGATTATCTGTCTATCGCGGCGAAAGCGAAAGAGAACGGCATTTATATCGACAGCGGCATGCGTGCAGAAGTATTCTTCGGCTACTACCTCCGTACAGTAGGCAAGAAGCTTTACAATGAGGCAGGCAATGGACTTGGCTATGAAGATGACCAATTGTTCGTAGATTTCTTTGGCAAACTGGCTGATCTTGTGAAATCCGGCGCAGCGCCAACTCCAGATACACTCGCTCAAATTAAGGGTGTTGAAGATGATATGACGGTGAAAGGCACTCAAATCGGCGTATGGCAGTGGTCCAACCAGTTTGTTGCCCTTCAGCAAGCGGTTAACCGTCCAATGAAATTTGCTCCAGCGTTAAACCCAGGCGCTAAAGAAGGTCTGTACCTGAAGCCAAGCATGTTCTTCTCAATTTCGAAAAACTCGAAAGCGAAAGAAGAAGCAGCGAAATTTATCAACTTCTTCGTTAACGATACAGAAGCAAACAAGCTGATTCTTGGCGAGCGTGGCGTTCCAGTATCCAGCGTTATTAAAGAAGAGCTTAAACCGCTATTGTCCCCAGAGCAAGTTCAAGTATTTGATTATGTAGCTTGGTCGGAAGAAAACAGCTCCCCAATGGATCCAGTTGATCCAATCGGTGCTATCGAAGTATTTGCATCGCTGAAAAGCTTGACAGAGCAACTGAACTACGGACAAATTTCGGCAGAAGATGCTGCTAAGAAATTTAGAAGTGAAGCAGAAAACGTATTGAAGAAAAATAAATAAAAGTTGGAAAAGCGGGCGATGGCGCTTATAAGATGGCCCATCGCCCTTCCCTTAAACCGACTTAATAGACTTCACTAGGAGCAGGAGCTGGTAACGATGAAATCATTGTCCTTCCGTAACAATCTCGTTGGATACACGTTTATATCACCGTTTGTCATTGGCTTTCTAATTTTCACCCTCATACCTGCAGCCGCGTCCCTTTATTTCTCCTTTACGGATTATGATTTGCTGTCATCGCCCAGCTGGATAGGGCTTGAAAATTATACGTCCATGTTTACTTCGGATGACCGCTATTTGCAATCGCTTAAGGTTACGATGCTTTACGTGTTTCTGGGTGTTCCACTGCGGCTGATTTTCGCTTTATTCGTCGCTATGATCTTGAATACAACCTCGAAAGCTGTCGGGTTATATAGAACGGTGTATTACTTGCCTTCCATTATTGGAGGAAGCGTCGCAGTATCGATTATGTGGCGGAACCTGTTTGGCGATCAAGGGATTATCAATGTGATGCTTAATTCGTTAGGCGTAGACAGCGTACGCTGGTTCGGTGATCCAAATGCCGCATTGTTCATGCTCGTCACGTTATCGGTATGGCAGTTTGGTTCCTCGATGTTGATTTTCCTGGCGGGACTGAAAAATATCCCGAATGAATTGTACGAAGCATCCGGTGTTGACGGTGCGGGCTTCTTTACAAAGTTTTTCCGCATCACCTTGCCAATGCTGACGCCGATTATTTTGTTCAATCTGATTATGCAATTAATTAGTGCATTCATGACCTTCGTTCCGGCCTACATTATTTCCAAAGGTGAGGGCGGTCCGCTAGATGGCACGCTGCTGTACTCCTTGTATCTGTTCCGTCAAGCCTTCGTATTCTTCGATATGGGTTATGCTTCTGCAATGGCATGGGTCATGCTCATCATCGTTGGTATTTTGACAGCAGTCGTATTCGCAACATCCAAGCTATGGGTTCACTATGAATCGGAAGGAGGCCGCTAAACATGATATTGAAAAAATTTAAGTGGCCGATTTATCACATTTTCGTTGGCCTGCTGGCGATCGTTATGGTGTATCCCGTTATTTGGCTGCTCATGAGCTCTTTTAAGCCTAGTAATCTTATTTTCACAACTTCCAGCTCGCTCATTCCTGATCCATGGATTTGGAGCAACTACGTTACAGGTTGGATTGGGTCCTCTGGGCAATCATTTATGGGTTTTATTACAAACTCGCTGAAAATCGTTATTTTCTCGACGATCGGTGCCGTATTATCATCAGCTTTTATCGCCTTCGGTTTTGCTCGTCTGCAGTTTAAGGGCAGAGCGATCTGGTTCGCGGTGATGATGGTTACGCTGATGCTGCCGCATGACGTTGTACTCGTTCCGCAATACATTATGTTTTCCAAGCTGGGCTGGATCGGTACGATTTCACCGATTGTTGTACCTCAATACTTTGGTGTTCCGTTCTTCATCTTCCTGATGGTTCAATTTATTCGGACCATTCCAAGAGAGATGGATGAAGCGGCTACGATTGACGGAGTTGGGAAGTTCGGATTGTTTTTACGCATTATCCTGCCGCTCATTATTCCGGCGCTGGCAACAGCTTCGATTTTCTCCTTCTACTGGCGTTGGGAAGATTTGATGGGACCATTGCTTTATCTGAATAAACCAAGCTCTTATACCGTATCGCTCGGTTTGAAAATGTTCCTCGATAGCGAAAGTGTATCCAACTGGGGTGCCATGTTCGCAATGTCGATCGTAAGCTTGATTCCGGTTTTAGGCGTATTCTTCTTATTCCAGCGCTATATCGTTGAAGGAATAAGCACAAGCGGGTTGAAATAGTGACGATGAATAATGAGGAGACGATTGAAATGCCACAACTGCAATTTGATGAACAACATTTACGCGAAGTGATCGATAAAGTCGTAGACCGTACATTCCGCATGGATTTTGGCTGGGATTGGCCCGGCGGCGTCGCATTTTTCGGTGTATGCGAAGCTTATGAGGCAACGGGGAATGAAAAATACTTAACGCTGCTTAAAGAATGGGTGGACGAGAAGCTTGAGGATGATCTTCCTAAGCTGTCGGTTAACGGCGTATCGATTGGTCACGCTCTCATTACGTTATATAAGGCAACCGATGACCGCAAGTATTTAGATATTGCGATCAAAATGGCAGATTATTTGCAAAACGATGCGGTACGGTTTGCCGAAGGCATTTTCCAGCATACGGTTAATTCTGAAACGTACAATTTCCCTGAGCAGGCTTGGGTCGATACGATGATGATGGCGGGTTACTTCCTCATTCGCATGGGCGAGCTTCTGGGACGGGAAGACTATTTGGAGGACGGCTTGCTGCAATACCATGGTCATGAGCGTGTATTGCAAGACCCTGTCAGCAACTTGTATTATCATGGCTGGGATAATATTGCGCAAAACCATATGTCGAGCATTTTCTGGGCACGCGGCAATGGCTGGGCTGCGCTTACGATGGCCAAAGCGCTCCCGCTCATTGCCGTACAGCACCCATCCTTTATGATTATTGAAGGGTCGCTGCGCGATCAGGCCGCTACGCTGGTGCGCCTGCAATCAGAGAAGGGACTCTGGCATACGATTGTGACCGATCCTACTTCCTATGAGGAAACTTCCGGTTCGGCAGGCATCGCGGCAGGCTTGTTCACTTTCGGGTCGCTGTACAATAAATATATCCAGAAGTCGATCGACGGTATTTTGGAGCAAATTACCGAAGATGGCGCTGTACAAGGCGTATCGGCTGGAACGGCTGTTATGAATGATGCGGAAGGCTATAAAGGAGTATCCTACAAACGGATTCAAGGCTGGGGCCAGGGGCTAACACTCGCTTTCCTGGCTGCGGTGCTGCAATCGAAAAAACGCGAGTTTTCGTAGGAGACAGCCTGTGCGATAGCTGGACAAAAAAATGCAGTAAAAACGCTTCTCCACTTAAGGTGGGGAGGCGTTTTTTACTGCATGCTTATTTACTCAGTCAAAGCCTTCTCTGCTGCAGGAGCAATGCCGCTCTGCAACTTAAACAGTGGAAGGAGTATAGCTACACCTAGTAGGAAAAATAAACCTGCAATGATGTACATAGGCACGAGTGAAATCGCATTTTTCATCAAGCCCGACAACATCATCGTAACGACCATCGAGCCCATGAACATAGGTGTTAAGATGCCATTTACGCGACCGATAAACGACTCCTTCGTGTTTTGCAAAATTAAAGTGTTAATTCCGATTTGGATGCAAGGCAAAGCTAAACCGCTAATAAATTGAAGGCTAAGCGTGAACCAATAATCCTTCGAAAATCCCATTCCGATCATCGCGATACTATCGATTGTCATGCCAAGCGCTATTAGCTTCTGCGGCGATAGTTTACTGGAGAAGCTCATCGCAAGCACGCCGCCGATAATCATGGCTATCCCATTTACTAATAGAAACCACTGCAAATAATCCTCCGGTTTCCCAAGCCGCTCTGTAATAAGGAAGATACCCATTGGCTGAATTAAGCCAAGACCAAGCCCAGCAGCAATGAAGCCGCCGCCAAGTGTACGCAGTATTTTACTGGACCATACGTAGCGAAAGCCCGCTTTAATGTCTTCTAGCACGCGGGATTGCTGCTGCTGCTCTCCAGCATCATCTCGATCACGAGGCAGGAAAGCTAGCGAAACAGCAGATAACAGAAAGGCTGCGCCCATTACGCCAATGGCCGTCTCGATGCCATAGCTTTGGTAAACAAACGTACCAACGACGGGGCCGAATATCATAAAGACGGCGAACAGTGTCTGATAAAGCGACATACCCGTCTGGACTAGATGTTCGGGTACATGCAGCTTGAACAGCTTCATGCCAGCAGGCTGAGAAAATTGCGACAAAATAGCTGAAATTAAGGTGGCAAAAAAGACGGCATGCCAAGTTCCATTTTCCATGGCGAATAATACGGCCAAAATGGATACGGCGCTTAACAGGTCGCACCACACCATCGTCTTCTTCGGCCTCCAGCGGTCGGCGAACGTCCCGCCAATAAACGAAAATACGAAGATTGGCGCGAACTCCGCAACGGATATGAGCGATACGGCGAATGCATCATCATTAGTCATTTTTTTTACATAAAGCAGAACCGCGATATTTCGTACCCAGATGCCGATTTGCAAAAATAAAGTGGACATCAATATTGCTTGTACAAATCGATTGCTTAACAGCGATAATGCTGAAGCAGGTTGATTGGCTGTCATCCTTTTCACCTATCCTTTTTCACTTTTTAAGCAGCGTTGTATTCAATGGAAATTTTACAGGACATTCCAATGTGAAAAAAGGCTCCCTAGAACGAAAGTGTACTCCGCCTTAAGACGGATAAATGGGAGCTTCTGGCATCTAAACGGTATATCCATTACTATATTATTTTGTATTTCTAGCAGGTAAATATAGTATTTTTGTCGAAATTTCATGGATGTTGTTGAAATCTATCGAATACAGACAAGGGGCTTGTTTACATGCATTTGTTTTTGAGAAAAAAGACGTTATTATGGCTGCTTATTTTGGCGATTGTGCTGCCTACTCTAGTTGCAGCGAGTGGAGGGGGCTCCAAGCAAGCGATTATAAATCCAAAACAGCTCTACAGCTATGAAATAATGACGCGTGATATAAAGAAGCTCGATGAAGCTTATCCTGAGCTGATCCGTTATCGGAGCCTCGGAAAAAGTGAATATGGGCGCGAGCTGTGGGTAATGGAAATTGGCAATGGGCCTGTTAATGTATTGCTGAATGCATCCCATCATGCAAGGGAATGGATGACGACCATTACGGTCATGAATATGGCGGAAACGATGGCTGCAAGCGCAGCTAAGCAGGGAGTGTGGAAGCAGCTTAATACGGCTGATTTATTCGATCACATCACGTTTCACATTGTGCCTATGGTTAATCCCGATGGCGTAACCCTCCAACAAAAAGGGCTAGCTGCTTTTCCGCAGCAAAATCATGCCGAATTAATCAAAATGAACAAAAATAGCCGGGATTTCAAGCGCTGGAAAGCTAATGGCAAAGGTGTCGATTTGAACAGGCAGTATCCCGCCGATTGGGACACGATACGCCAAGCCGAATATGCGCCTTCCTATAAAAATTATAAAGGCAAAAAGCCGCTGGAAGCGAAAGAAGCCCAGCTTATGTACAATTTCACCAAACAAATAAAGCCGGAAATCGCAATATCCTATCACTCGTCCGGTGAAATCATATTTTGGAATTTTAAGACGAAAGCATCTAATTTGCCAAGAGACCGGGCATTTGTCCAAGCTTACGCAGCCATGACGGGCTATCGGGCGGTAGCTCCAGAAGCTAATCCTTCGGGGGGCGGTTTTACCGATTGGTTTATTACCGAGTTCGGCAAACCGGCCCTTACGCCAGAAATAGCTCCTGCTGTAGGGGAGACGAATGTACCGCTTAGCTACTGGGATCGGATCTGGAAGCAGCACAAGGACACGATGTGGCTTATTGGGACGACGGCTTACGAGCAAGCGATGCTGACAGAAAAAGCAAAAAAAGCGTCTGCCACCATTGAGCTGACCTCGCCAGCGACATCTTATCGTTATCCGGTTCTGAACCGAGAAACAGCTAGCAGCGTAAAATCAGGTGTCTATAAGGTGACAAGGGAAAAAGGAAGCTGGTATGAGATCCAAATAAGCGGGCAAGGGAGCAGATGGATAGCTAAAAGCGTGGCGAATCCGTGGAGCAAGCCAGTTCCAACTCCAACATCAAGTACAAGTCCAAACCCGACACCGACTGCAAGTCCTATTGTGACTCCGCCTTCACCTAGCCTGGCGGCACCGATTGCGTCGGAGCCATCAGCAGAGCAGGCGTCGACTGCTCCTTCAGCAACTGAAATTCCAATAGTGGAGGGGGCGCCGGTGGAAGATTCGGGATCGAGCGTGATTCCAACACCGATTCCAGCCCCCAGCTCAACTTGAAACTAAAACCATTCAAGGTGAAACGGCTGTCGCCGTCCTCTGGCGGCGCGGCGCGTTTCATTTCGAGAAATATAGAGTGAGGATAGAAAAATTATATACTTTCTTATATTTTTAGAAAGCATGCAGGGAGCGAATGAGCAACACCCTGCATGCTTTTTTGCTGCGCTTTTTTTGGCGGAAAAAGGGCCGGATTTGGGGTATAACCGCTATAATCCTTAGCTCACATTTGGCTGTAACCCTTGCGCCACAAGGGATTGCGTCACAACATATGGCGTGGTGATTATAGGCAAACCGCCCCGGCGGAGTATACGATAAAAGGGTAACAAGCGTACCTAAATGAATTCCAAATTCGGGAGGTCAAAGCATGAGAAAGAAACAAGCGGCAACAACATTTCGCGTCTTATGTACAACGACATTAGCAGGCTGCATTTTGGCAGGCTGTGCATCAGGCTCAGGCGTGAACGAGGGAAGCGCAACTTCAGGCACCAATCAAGGAGGCGCACCTACGAGCGAAACACAGGCTCCTTTTAAACTGACAATAATGACAAACTTGCATACACCAGAAGTTCCTACGGATGCCATTGAGAAAATGCTAGAGGAAAAAACGAACACGGATTTGACGATTAACTGGGTGCCAGACGGCAGCTATGAAGAAAAACTAAACTCGTCATTTGCAACCGGTTCCTTGCCTCAGGCCGTATACATGAAAAATCAGACGACCTACATTTTATTCCGCGACGCCATTCGCAACAATCAATTTTGGGAAATTGGCCCATTCATTAAGGACTACCCGAATTTAAGCAAGCTCGATGAGCTGGTTGTGAAAAATACAGCGGTAGACGGCAAAACGTATGCCATCTATCAAGAGCGTCCGCTATCGCGCCAAGGCATTATTTTCCGCAAAGACTGGGCGGATAAGCTAGGGCTCGCTGCACCAAAAACGACAGATGAGCTTTACAATATGCTGAAGCAGTTTAAGGAAGGCGATCCGGACGGCAACGGCAAGGCCGACACGATGGGTCTGACCGACCGCAGCGATTTGGTGTATGGCGCATTTAAGACGGTCGCCTCGTATTTTGGCACACCGAACAACTGGGGCTTGGCAGATGGCAAGCTGCAGCCGGAATTTATGTTCCCGCAGTATAAAGAAACGATGGATTTCTTCAAGAAGCTGTATGACGAAGGCCTAATCAATAAAGATTTCCCGGTTACGAGCAAGGAAGATCAGCAAAATCTGGTCATCACAGGAAAAGCGGGCATGTACATTGGCTCGATGGCGGATGTGCAAAGCTTGCATCAAAAAACCGTCGAAATTAATCCAAATGCCCTTTACGATGTAGCGAACCACATTAGTGGACCGGACGGCAATGCGGGCATTTGGTCGATTCCAGGCTATGGAAACCTAGTGTTGTTCCCGAAATCGTCCGTTAAATCGGAAGAAGAGCTGAAAAGCATCCTGGCTTTCTTTGACAAGCTGATGGAGCCAGAGCTGGCTAACCTCGTGAAATGGGGAGTTCCAGACAAGCATTACACCATTGTAGAAGGCGGCTTAGTCCAAAAAGTGGAAGATACAAAGATGACAGACCGCGAGCAAAAGCCATATGAAATTTTGCAAGTGGGCGGCGAAAGCACGATTGATATGCTGCGTGCCTACAATAAGCTTCCAGCTAAAGCAAAAGCTGAAGAACTTATTATCGAAAACAACAGCATGCTGATTAACGATCCAACAGCAGCGCTTGATTCCAAAACATTTGGCTTGAAGGGCGTAGAGCTTCAGCAAATTATTAACGATGCGACATACCGCTATATTTTGGGCAATCTGGACGCGGCAGGATTTGATGGTGAAATCGAGCGTTGGAAAAAAGGCGGCGGCGAGAGCATCATCACGGAATACAATGAATCTTTGGCTAAATCGCAATAGGGCAATAGGAATAGAACTCCTGTAAAAACAGGGAACCGAAAGGATGTTTCACATGAGCAGCAACTCAGCTTCGGCAGTAGCAGCCGTTAAGCCGGACATGAAGAAGCATGACCTTCGCCGGCGCATAATGAAAAACAAAGCCATCTATCTCATGATTTTGCCGGGACTGCTGTATTTTGTCTTATTCAAATATTTCCCCATGTGGGGGCTTGTGATCTCCTTCCAGGAATACCGTCCATACGACGGTATTCTCGGAAGTGATTGGGTAGGCTTCAAGCATTATCAGCGCTTGTTTACCGAGCCGATGTTTTGGACGATTTTTCGCAATACGATCATCTTGTTTCTGATGAATTTAATTTTCTTTTTTCCCGTCCCTATCATACTCGCGATTTTGTTAAATGAAGTAAGGCTGCAAGCCTTCAAGCGTTTTGTACAAACGATTGTGTACATTCCGCATTTTATGTCCTGGGTTATCATCGTATCGATTTCCTTCGTCATGGTCACGATGGATGGCGGGATGATCAATGAGGGCCTTGATGCGATGGGCATGCAGAAAATCAACTTTCTGCTAAGCGATGAATGGTTCCGGCCCATGTACATTGTGCAGGTAATCTGGCGTGAAGCAGGCTGGGGAACGATTGTGTACCTGGCGGCCATCGCGGCCATCGATCCGCAGCTGTACGAGGCATCGCGGATGGACGGTGCCAACCGTTTCCGCCAAATTTGGCATATTACATTGCCGTCGATCCGCAGCGTTATTGTAATCCTGCTCATTTTGAAAATTGGCGACGTGCTGGAGCTAGGATTTGAGCATGTGTATTTGCTGCTTAACGCAATGAACCGGAATGTGGCGGAAATCTTTGATACGTATGTGTATACAGCAGGGCTTAAACAGGGGCAGTTCAGCTATAGCACCGCGGTAGGCTTCTTCAAATCCTTCGTCGGTTTAGTATTGGTAATGTCTGCGAACTGGCTGGCCAAAAAATTCGGCGAAGAGGGCGTTTATTAAGCTCCACGTTTGCCGCCGAAGCAACATCTTGAGGAGGAAAGGCTATTATGGTGCATGACAAAACGATTGGCGGCCGCCTATTTGATGGCGCTGTCTATGTAATATTATTTTTAGTTGCGTTAGTGACGATTCTTCCTTTCCTGCATATTATTGCCGGATCGCTAACGACGGTTGATGAGCTGGCGCAAAAGCGATTCGTCCTGTTTCCAACGAAAATTAGTTGGGATGCGTACACCTATATTTTCTCAACCAATACCATTTTTCGCAGTATGCTGGTTTCGATTGGAGTTACTGGTTTTGGTACGCTGTTCAGCATGATACTTACATCATTGATGGCCTATGGCTTGTCAAGACGTGATCTGGTTGGTCGCAAGCAGCTGATGTTTATGATTGTGTTTACGATGCTGTTCAGCGGCGGGATGATTCCGACCTTCATCGTCGTGAAGTCGCTAGGCATGATCGACAGTTATGCAGCGCTAATTGTGCCAACGGCGATTAATGCGTTTAACCTGATTATTTTGCGCAGCTTCTTTCAAAATTTGCCGGATGGTCTTGAGGAGTCGGCAAAAATCGATGGCTGCACGGATTGGGGTATTTTATTTCGCATTGTCATTCCGCTCTCCATGCCGGCAATTGCAACGATTTCCCTCTTTTATGCCGTAACGTATTGGAACACATATTTGCCAGCGATTTTGTACATTGATAGTGCTGAAAAGTGGCCGATTCAAGTATTGCTGCGGCAAATTGTTATTTTGGCAAGCGGCTTGACGGCGGATTCTTCGGGCTTCTCGGGTGATTTCGTTACGCCTCCAGATCAGACGATCAAAATGGCCGTCATCGTGGTAGCGACCGTTCCGGTACTGCTCGTATATCCATTTTTGCAAAAGTATTTTGATAAAGGCGCTTTACTGGGCTCGGTGAAGGGGTAGTCTGCCTGCAGACACTTCCCTTCGGGGGTTCACAGTTTGTCATCCTTGTATCCTATATGAAGAGAGGTTGAAGTCAAATGAGTCTATCCACTTTAGCTGAAACGATGCGTGTACGCGATGCGTTAGCGCTGGAATGGGGCGTTGCCGCCTGCGATTCCTTAATGGCGAGATTTCCCCAAGCGCATGACTTGCCTCCAGCAAACCGCTGGCATTACCATCAAGGTGTGTTTTTGTATGGTATGCTCAAGGTATGGGAGCAAAATGGCGACGAGCGATATTTGCTTTATATTAAAAGCTACGCGGATGCCTTGATCGATCCATATGGGAATCTAGCTTTTGAACGCGGCGAGCTGGATGCGATAATGGCAGGGCTGATTTTGTTTACGCTGGACGAGCAGTTTGATGATCCACGGTATCGGCTGGCGGCAGATCGCCTGCTCGGACTGTTCGGAACGCTCAATCAGACGTCGGAGGGAGGCTTCTGGCATAAGGATAAATATCCTTATCAAATGTGGCTGGATGGCCTCTATATGGGCGGCGTATTTGCAATGATTTATGGTGCGAAATATGACAAGCCGGAGCTACTGGATATGGCGCTCAAGCAGGAGCGATTAATGAATCGGCATATGAAGGATACACGTACAGGATTGCTGTATCATGCGTGGGATGAGACGCGAAGCATGCCATGGGCTAACCCGATGACGGGATGCGCACCCGAGTTTTGGGGCCGGTCACTCGGCTGGTATGGGATGGCGCTTGTCGACTTTCTCGATGTAGTGCCAGCTTCTCATCAAAGCAGAGCTGTCATCGAGCTGGAGGTTGCAGCGCTTGTTGAAGCGCTCGCCGAGTTCCAGGATGAAAAAAGCGGATTGTGGTATCAGATTGTCAATAAAGGCGAGCGTGAGGACAATTGGCTGGAAACCTCGTGCACAAGCCTCTTCCTATATACGATAGCGAAAGCGATCAAGCATGGCTGCATTCCGAAGGCTTACTCAGAGATTGCAGCAAAAGGCTATGAAGGTCTGCTCCGCACGCTGCGTTCTGATGAGGCGGGGCTAATTGTAACTGGCATCTGCATCGGAACATCGGCGGGAGATTATGACAACTATGTGACACGGCCAACAAGCGAGAACGATTTGCACGGTGTAGGTGCTTTCGTACTCGCTTGTGTAGAATTGGATGGCATACTCGGTTTGCAGTCTGCTCAAGCACAAAAGGAATAGGCACTTAGGCCGGGAAGCAGAAAGTAGTCACCCCGGCTGATGCAGCTCCCGGTATTTGCCGGGAGTTGTTCCTTCGAACTTGCGGAAGGAGCGAATGAAATTTTGCGGATTCGTATATTGCAGCCGTTCAGAAATTTCCTTGACCGATATGTTCGTATCCTGAAGGAGGCCAAGCGCAATGCGATGACGGTGTGCCGCCAAATATTCACTGAAGGAAGTACCTGTTTCCTTGCGGAATACGCTGCTCACATAGTTCGCATTGTAATGCATGCTGGCCGCGATGGCTTCCAGTGTAAGCTCCTGGTCATACTGCTGGTGAATCAAATGAATGATCTCTTCGGAAATATTTTTATACTGTGAATTGGTTCGCTCCTCAACGGATACGATAATCGGTTCCACAATGTTTTGAAGAAACCAGTTGCGAACTTCCTTCGGAGAGTGCGGCTGGAACAAATATTCAAACAAGGAAGAATGGTCGCCAAGCTCCATCTCGTGAATGCCAAGCGACTGGGACAGATGAATCAAATCAATTAACAGCCGGGCAGTCGTCAGCTCAAAATCATGGGCGCTCAGCTGCTGCTTGAACACCGCTTCGAACAGCTCCGCCAGCGCTTCGTCGCTTTTGGCCCGATCTCCAAGCTTAATAGCATCATTCAGTTCGGTCTGCAGCCGTACCGGATAAGAGGTGTTGAAGCTCAGCTTCTGAGGCAGATCCCGATAAAACATCGCCGACGAGTCGCCAAACCGCTTTAAATGCTTATAAGCCTCCATACTTTCCTCGAGGGCAGTACCCGCTGATTTCAGCTTGTCATGGTAACCGCTAAAGCCGAAGCTGACGGACAGATTCAGCACTTCTTTTACGGTGTGCGCAATTTGCTCAGCAAGTGGAACCAATTGGGCAAAAAAAGCATCCTGATTATGCTCACGGTTCAGCAGCAGTGTATTTTGCGACTGCTCGTAGACGATAGGCGCCAGCCTGTCGCTCGCATCAACCAATTCCTCCACAATATTATTCACGGCGAACAGCAGCAAATCCGTATCGCCCTTCGAATAGCTCGTCCCTTCAAAAAAATCAATGCGCAGCGTCATAACAGCATATCCTTTAAATGACGTAGGGAAAGCCAGCGTCTTAAGCCGTTCTTCAATGCTCCGACTGTTGCTTTTTCCTTGGTAGAGCTCCATCATAAACAACGTGCGCAAGCTGTCAATCTGATTGTTCATCGTGCTTTCCAGCTCGCTTTTCTCGCGAATAACATGCCGGATTTGATCCGCAATATAGACGAAGCCGTCGCGGCTTGGTTTATCATGCTTGGACGGAAACAGCTGGAAGACGCTCACAAACAGCTGTTCAATCGGCTTGTACAAGCGTTGGGAGCCGAACCACGTCACTAGCAGCGTTATGGCAAGCAGCGTTAGGCAAATAATTACAGTAAACCAGCCAATGGCACGGGATTGCTTTGACAACGCATGGAGCGATGTAATGGAAGCGTACGTCCAGCCATTATAATCAGACTTGCGGTAAGATACCGTATAGTCTGTCCCTTCGAGCTGCGTATCAAATTGGGCAAAGGCTAAGTCCGATTCGGCAATATCCTGATAAAGCGCGGCAAATAAGCCATCAGACGGCAGCAGCTCTTCATTTTGCCCAAACAGCAGCTCGCCTCTATCATTAAATACGAGTACGGCCTCGCTATTTTTGTCAAAGGAAAGCAGCTCGTTCAAATAACAGGAAGGGATCGTCGATACCGCAAGCCCATTTTTGGTTGAAGCCGTCAGCGGCAGCTTCTTTACGAGGCTGATGCCGTATGTACAACGACTGGAAGATTGCCCTAGCAGCACGGTATTGCTGACAGGCTCCGTAATCCATTGCGAATCGAAAGGAAGCTCCTTATATTGAAGCAGCCTGTCTTTTTTGTCCAAATCACTCAGCCGGTATAAGCCGGAGTTGTCAATATACCAATTTTCAAGAGTGCTTAACAAAATAATATTTTCAATTCCTGTATCAAATGTCTGTAAATGGTTGACTTCTTGCTTGATTTGGTTAAATAATTGAAATTGTTCCACATTAAGCGGTTCCAAAATGGCAGACTTCAAAAAAGATGAATTGACGAAATATGTCATGGAATGGTCTACAGTGCGCATGACCTGTTCCACATTCATTTGCATCTGCTCCAGCTGTAACAGTTTGGATGCGTTTACATTCTGTTGAATGGTGTCGGAGGATTTCATGTAGGAGAATAGTCCAACAATAATGACTGGCAACGAACTGATAAGAAAGCCGAACAGCAAAATGCGCAAAAAATACCGATTAGGTGGGGCTGCCATCATATCTCCTCCAAAACTATTGCGAGCCACTCGCTGCACGGCTACGCAAACTATAATTACTAGGGTATTATACCAGAAAGTGGGTCAAGTTGCCTATGAATTTTGTGAAGAGACAGATTCATCGCTGCGCGAAATCGGTTTTAACGGCGTTAGCATTCGGAGCAGCTTTGCTTATGGCATCCTGCCAAATGCTCGATGAGAGCGGGAGCGCCCTGACCATGGAAGCGCCGCTTGCTTTAACCTGGACGGCCGTTCAGTACACAACGAGCCCCCCGTCTGATGTCGTGCTGGGCCATATTGAGGAAGCGACCAACACGAAGCTGTCCATTATTTGGGTCCCTGATGCGATGAAGGAGGACAAGCTGAACATTGCGCTAGCCTCAGATGCGTTGACAAAAATCGTCACGATTCAGGACATTCGCAATTCTGCTTTTTTGAGTGCGGTTCGCGCCGGGACTTTTTGGGAAATCGGCCCCTATTTATCGCAATTTTCGAATTTGAACGCGATGGACAAAACCATTTTGCAAAATACATCGATCGATAACAAAATATATGGCATTTATCGAGAGCGAGACTTGTCCCGGCAAGGCATCATTTACCGGAAAGACTGGCTCGACCAGCTGCAACTGGAAACGCCGACAGATTTGGAAAGCCTATATAAAATGATGGAGGCATTCACGAAAAATGATCCTGATGGCAATGGCATAAATGATACCTATGGCCTAACGGATCGCAACGATTTGAAGTTTGGCGCTTTTCAAACGCTGGCCTCGTATTTTGGCGCGCCAAATGAGTGGGGCTGGATGGAGGGAAGTCTGCAGCCGGCATTTATGTTCAGCGCATACAAGGATACGATGAAATTTATGCGGAAGCTGTATGAGGAAAAATTGATGAATGAGCAGTTCGCAGTCACTAGCAAACAGCAGCAATGGGAGGAATTTTCGGAGGGGCGTGCGGGCGTTTATATCGGCAATATGGATGATGCCCGAAATTTATATAAGGCGCTCATTCAGCGCAACCCGAAGGCTGAGCTTGATTTGCTGAACCGGATCAACGGGCCTGACGGCAAGCCGCATGTATGGTCGCAGGCGGGGCATAACGGCATATTCGTATTCCCAAAATCGCAGGTGAAAAGCGAGGCTGAGCTGCTGCGTATTCTTGCCTTTTTTAATCGGCTTGCTGATCCTGAGCTTATTTATATGCTGAATTATGGCGTTGAAGGCATTCACTACAAGCTGGAGAATGGGGATATGGTTGAGCTGCTCTCCAATGAAAGCGAGCGATGGGAGCAGGAGGTGCGGCCGCTTATTTCGCTGATGGGGGTAAGGGCGCTTGCTATTCGGCCTCAGGGTGATCCGCTTAGGGAAAAAAGCGACCGTTTGACAGAGGAAAATCGCAGCTTTCTCGTTATTAACCCTGCAGCCTCGCTTGATTCTCCTACTGCTAACGAGCGTGGCGGCGAACTGAATATTATTATTCAAAACGCGACTAATTCCTTCATTCTTGGCTTGCTTGACGAGCAAGGCTTCAACAAGGAAGTACAGCGGTGGAAGCTGCTTGGCGGCGATCAGATTATTCAGGAGCTTAATGAGGGATATGCAGGAAGATCGTAATATTTGCTTAGTGAATAATGCTCAAATAGTCATTCATTTTTTTATGTTTGCATGTTATACTAGGCGTTAAAACTTAGCGTTTTTTCTAAGGATTATAAATAAGCGTCCTTATAATGTTAACTGAATATAAGTATGGGAAAGCATCCCGGCTGAAAGACGAACGCCATTCGTCTGTCCAGCCGGGATTTTTTGCAATCATACGGAAAGGGTGGGATGAATGGAAGGAAGCGGAGCGGAGGTTGAACTCCCGCTTTGGGAGACGGGTTCAATAATAGCGGATCGCTATGCAATTATCTCAGTGCTCGGCAAGGGTGGAATGGGCATCGTATATGCGGTGGAAGATCGAAAGCTGCAAGGCAAGCTGCGGGCCATTAAAATTACGCCTATATCTATAGAGGAGGATGCGGGCGGGACTCATTCGTTTAACGCAGAGGCAGCCATGCTGGTGCGGTTAAATCATCCGAATCTCCCTCATATAGTGGATGCGTTTCCGATACATAAACAATCTGTCTATGCAGTTGTGATGGACTTCATTCATGGAGAAACGCTTGCAGCACAGTTTCAAAAACGACAGCGCCAAATAACACTGTTAGAGGTGACCCAGCTTGGACTTCAGTTGTGTTCGGCACTTAACTATCTGCACCGTCAAACGCCGCAAATGGTTCACCGGGATTTAAAACCATCTAATGTCATGATAGAGGATGGGAGCGGACATTTGCGCCTGATTGATTTTGGCATTGCAAGGCAGGTTAAGGCAAATGGCGGACAAGATACGGCAAAGCTTGGAACGCCGGGCTTTGCCGCTCCCGAACAGTACCAGGGCAGCGGCCGAAGCGATCCCCGAACCGATGTATATGGGCTTGGCGCACTGCTCTATTATTTGGCGAGCGGGGGCGAGTACTATGAGCCCGTACCCGTTGTTCCACGCCTAGAGCCTCATTTCAAGTGGAAGGGGCGAATGAAGACAGAGGGCTCTGCCATGCTGGCTCATGTGCTTAGCCGGATGCTCGCCTATCGGCTTGAGGAGCGCATCGCAAATATGGAGCAAGTAGAGCGCGAACTGCTGGCTATCGTTCAACTGAGTGGCGATCATGTCCGTCAGTCATCGGGCTTCCCAGGCAGGCAAGGTCACATTAGCGCGGCAAATGGAATAACGATTGGCGTGTGGCCATTGTCACCCGGAGCGGGGGCAACCTTTGCAGCTATTACATTAGCCAAGCTGCTTGGTCAAGGGGGATTGAGCTGTCTTGCAGCTGAATTTCCAAGTAATCGGCCGGAATGGCATGCGCTCCTGCCCTCCCAATATGCGAGTGGAAGGCAGGTCTTCCATCATTATTGGACTTGGCAGGAAGGCGTTATTCAATGGCTTGCCCAAAAACCTGCCCAAATGGAGCAAGAAACGTTCGACTTGGAAAAATGGGAGCTTTATTTGCATCAGCGGCATTATGATGTGAAAATTGTCGATGTTTCCAGCTTCAATGAGCCGGCAGCAGGCGAGTGGTTAACTCGGTGCCAACTGGTCTGTATAGTCGCCGATCCTTTTCCGGCAAAATGGCAGCAGCCACAGCTGCGCCGCCTTCAAACGCTTCAGCAGAAGCTGAATGCTCAGGAAGGTCGTCTCGTATGGCTGGCGAATAAGGATAACCGCTTCGTGGAGCGGGAGCAATGGCTGCAATTACTGCCGGAGCGGCCACTAGCAGCGCTGCCTATGCTGCCAGCAGCTGAATGGCTTAAAGTGCTTTGGAGCGGCAAATGGGTGACGGAGGACAAACGGCTTTGCATGCCTGTAAAGCAGTCATTTGATCCGCTGCTTGTGTTAATTAGCCGAATGCTGAATAAGGGGAAAGGGAAATGAGGATGCCGAAGATGCCGAAGATGCTAGACAGTACCCTTCAAGAGACAAAATCCGCATTGATTTTTACACAATAGCGCAGCTCTTGTGGTACAATAGGTCGGGCATAAACATATATAAGCTTAAAAACGACAAGTATTGCGTACCGACACGAAGACCGAATAGGCTAGGTGTTGCGGGCGTTTTCATACGATGAGGCTTTGTTTGTCATACACCCAACACGGGAATGGAGCAAATCCTCGCGATAAACAAGTGCATGAATGGAGCTAAGTAGAAATGAGTTTATTAACAGTAGAGCAACTATCCCATACGTTTGGCGACCGCGTTTTGTTCAAAAACGTATCGTTCCGCCTGTTGGCTGGCGAGCATGTTGGCCTTGTAGGCGCTAACGGAACGGGAAAATCGACAATGATGAACATTTTGACCGGAAAGCTGCTGAAGGATGAAGGCAAAGTAGAATGGACACCACGCGTGCGCTATGGCTATCTAGATCAGCACACGAAATTAACGCCAGGCAAGACGATTCGCGATGTGCTGAAGGATGCATTTTCACCGATGCTGCTGCTGGAGCAGGAGCTGAATGATATTGCGCTGCAAATGGGCGATGCCGATCCGGATACGCTGGAGCAACTGCTCGAGCGGATGGGCGAAATTCAGGAAGAGCTGGAAATTGGCGATTTCTATTTAATCGATGTCAAGGTCGATGAGATGGCGAATGGGCTAGGACTGAATGCGGTTGGGCTTGAACGCGACGTAACGGCTTTGAGCGGCGGACAGCGGACGAAAGTTTTGCTTGCCAAGCTGCTTCTAGAGAAGCCGACCGTCTTATTGCTCGATGAGCCTACGAACTATTTGGATGAAGAGCATATTAATTGGCTCACGAACTATCTGAAGTCGTACCCTTATGCGTTCGTCCTGATTTCCCATGATACGGGCTTTATGAACCAAGTGGTAGATATCATTTACCATCTGGAGTTTGCCAAGCTGACGCGTTATTCTGCCAACTATGAGAAATTCCTTGAGATGGCAGATATGAACAAAGCCCAGCATATTGATGCCTACGAGAAGCAGAAGGATTTTATCAAGAAGCAGGAAGACTTTATTTCGCGAAATAAAGCGCGTGCTTCGACTTCTGGACGGGCGAAGAGCCGTGAGAAGCAGCTTGACCGGATCGATCGTATTGACAAGCCGGAGGAAGCGGCTAAGCCGACCTTTGGTTTTAAAGAGGCCCGTACTAGCGGTAAAACGGTATTCGAGGCGGACGGTTTGTCCATTGGCTATAATAAGCCGCTGCTGCCTAAGATGAACATGCTCATTGAGCGCGGTGACAAAATTGCCATCGTAGGCTGCAATGGTGTGGGCAAATCAACGCTGCTCAAAACGATTCTCGGCGTTGTTCCGGCGCTAGACGGTAAAGTTTATCGCGGGGATTATTTGCATCCGGCCTATTTCGAACAGGAAGCCAAGGCGCCTACGATGACGCCGCTGGATGATGTATGGAATGAATTTTCGCATATGACGCAAAGTGAAGTTCGTGGAGCTCTTGCCCGTTGCGGCTTGAAAAATGAGCAT
The DNA here is from genome assembly GCF_059609455.1 of Paenibacillus liaoningensis. Taxonomy (NCBI): domain Bacteria; kingdom Bacillati; phylum Bacillota; class Bacilli; order Caryophanales; family Paenibacillaceae; genus Paenibacillus; species Paenibacillus liaoningensis. The sequence continues at coordinate 91,073 of NZ_JCAALU010000021.1, read as the reverse complement.
ATTACGCGGGCGCTCAACCAATTGAGCGGTGGCGAGCAGGCGAAGGTTCGCCTTTGCAAGCTAATGCTGCGCGAAAGCAACTGGATTTTGTTCGATGAGCCAACGAACCATTTGGATGTCATTGCAAAAGCCGAGTTGAAGCGCGCGCTTAGCGTATTCAAAGGCACCGTCGTTCTCGTATCCCACGAACCTGATTTTTACGAGGATTGGGTTACGAAAACTTGGGATGTCGAAAGCTGGTCCATGCAAACCCAAAATTAATCAAGTTGCAGCCTGAAATATAGGAAAGGATATGATTTTGCCATCCTTTCTCTATATTTCTCGGACTGAAACGTGCCGCGCCGCCAGAGGACGGCTTTCGGCCGTTTCACCTTGATCGTAATAACGCTTGAAGAAAACAAGCAAGCCGGACTGCAAGCGGCAGTAGTCCGGCTTGCTTGCATTTCAATTGAATATTCCTTTATGATGAGTACAAAACGGGTCCATGCAGACTATTTGCTAAGGTAGGTGAACGCTTAAGATGAAAGAACGTGTCCTGGTAGTAGAAGATGAAGCAGGCATATCCCGCATTTTACAGCTTGAGCTTGAGCATGAAGGATATACAGTAGGCACGGCTTTGGACGGACGGACAGGCTATGAAATGGCTTCGTCAGGGGAGTGGGAGCTTGTGCTGCTTGATGTCATGCTGCCGGAGCTTAACGGTATTGAGGTGCTGCGCCGTCTGAGACAGGCGGGCAATGCAGTTCCAGTCATATTGCTTACAGCGAGAGATACCGTTCCCGATAAAGTAAGCGGCTTTGAGCATGGAGCTAACGATTATATTACGAAGCCGTTTGCGATGGAGGAGCTGCTGGCGCGCGTTCGCAATATTTTGCGCATATTCCAGCAAAATCCGCGTGAATCCGAAGGCTCGGATATGATTAAGGTAGGCGATTTGACGATTGAATTGCGTACGCGCAAAGTTTTCCGCAAAGATATTATAATCGAGCTGACGCCGCGAGAATTTGAATTGCTCGTTTATTTGGTTGAGAACAAAAATGAAGAGAAATCCCGAGAGGATATTCTCTCCGAAGTATGGGGATATGATTTTATCGGCGAGACGAATCTGGTCGATGTGTATATCCGTTACTTGCGGCAAAAGCTGGACAAGGGCTACCGCCACAAGCTTATTCATACCGTTCGGGGTGTTGGTTATATGGTCAAGGAGCCTGACGCATGACGCTGCGTAAACGATTTACGCTTTTCACGATTTTCTGGCTCATTTTTATATTGATTTTGTTTAACATTTTCGTTTATTTTTATGTCATTAAAATTACGACAGAAAGCGAAGAGCGCGTCATCGCGAACAAAGTCAATCTCATGCTGGAAAATCCGCAAATCCAAAGCGGCAAAGGGCTTAACAATTCGGATTTGCTTAGTGAATATTATAATGTAAATGAAATGATTCGCATTGTGCAGCCTGATAGCAAGGTCGTCAATATTACAGGCTCGGACCCTGTGCTGCTGGGGCTTCCAGCAGCTTTCGACAGCCAGCATGATACCGGAATGATTTCGAAGGGCGGCGAACGTATTTTGTATATGCGCGTTCCCCTATACGATGGGACCGAAATCGTCGGCATGCTGGAAATTAACAGAGTACTTAACGAGCTGGACAATTATTTGCAAATTTTAGTGGCCGCTCTCACGGTAACAAGTGCGGGTGCGATTTTGTTCGCGATATTCGGTACGTATTGGTTTACGTCCAGACTGACAGCGCCCATCCAGCAAATGGTCACGACGATGCGAGAAATCGACCGAAGCGGGAAGCTGCGGGTTATTGAGACGACCAGCCACGAGGAATCCGCGGAGCTGCAGCAGCTGATCCGAGCTTTCAATCAGATGATTGAGCGGCTCGATCGTACGTTCGAGAAGCAGAAGCAGTTCGTGGCAGACGCATCTCATGAGCTCAAAACGCCGCTCACGGTCATTTCCAGCTACGCCAATATGCTTAAGCGCTGGGGGCGCGACGATGCCGCAGTGCGAGATGAAGCGATTGAAGCGATTGACCGAGAAGCGAAGCGGATGCAAAATTTGACCAAGTCCATGCTTACGCTTGCTGAAGCTGAGCAAGAGGATTGGTTGAAGCAGGAGCAGTTCGATGTCGTTCAGGCTATTGATGAGCTGGCAGGCATGCTGCAGACGACGTTTCATCGTCCGATTCGGATTAAAACAAGCTCGAAAATCATCAGAATGTATGGCGATAAAGAAAAAATTAAACAACTGTTCGTCATTTTGCTTGACAATGCCATAAAGTATAGTAAGGATTCGATTGATGTTTCGGTTAGCCAAGTGAAAACAATCGTCAAGATTGAAGTAAAGGATAGAGGCGTAGGCATTCCAGAGAGTGACCTGCCACATTTGTTTGAACGTTTTTATCGGGTCGACGGTGCTAGAAGCCGTGCGACTGGCGGGGCTGGACTCGGTCTTTCCATTGCCAAACGAATTGTTGATTTGCATGATGGCAAGGTAGATGTATTCAGCCAGCAGGATATTGGCACGACGATTACATTGCAATTTAAACAACGAAAGTAACGGTAGGAGGGTCGGTTTTGAAATATAGAGTAGCGGCCGTTCAATACAAATTGGCCGACATCAGCTCATTTGAGCAATTCGCCAAGCAGGTCGCGCATTATGTGCGCAATGCCTCAGAATACGGCACACAGTTTCTGTTATTTCCTGAGTTTTTTACAACGCAGCTGTTGTCCATCAGCGACAGCAGCGGCACACCATTGGCTTTTGACAAACTCCCGAGTTTTACAGCTGCCTATGAAGAACTGTTCACCAAGCTGGCGGCGGAATACAATATGCACATTGTGGCAGGAACCCATGTTGTAGAAGCGGAAGGCGGCAAGCTTCGCAATGTTGCGCACCTGTTTCATCCGGATGGTAAGATCGACCGTCAGTCGAAAATCCATCTGACGCCAACGGAAGTGAGCGACTGGGCGATGTCGCCGGGAGAAGGGCTGGAAGTGTTCCAAACCCCATATGGCACGATTGCCATGTTAACCTGCTATGATATCGAATTTCCGGAAATCGTGCGGATGGCGAGGGCAAAAGGGGCGGACGTCATTTTTTGCCCATCCTGTACGGATGATCGCCATGGCTTTTATCGCGTTCGATATAGCGCTCATGCACGGACGATAGAAAATCAAGTATATGTGGTCACGACTGGTACAGTGGGCTCGCTGCGGAAGGTCGATTTTATGCGGGCCAACTTTGGGCAGGCGGCGATTTTGTCGCCAAACGATATCCCCTTTCCGCCGGGCGGCATTTTGGCAGAAGGAATCATTAATGATGATATGCTCGTTGTGGCTGATCTTGATTTGAAGCTGCTGGAAGATGTGCGTACCGCAGGCTCCGTTACGACATGGCGGGACCGTCGCACCGATCTTTATACCGATTGGTATTAAAGCTTTCCCTGGCAGAAGGGATGTGGCATTATTCGTAAGCAATTATATGTATATCATGAGGGCGTACCGGTAGAGGCAGTAATAAGACGATACACGGAGTTGGATTTTGAAGGGCTAATCGATGTGCAGCGCGAAAGCTTCCCGCCACCGTTTCCTGCGGAATTATGGTGGAGCAAGGAGCAGCTTGCCGAGCACGTTTCCCGGTTTCCCGAAGGAGCGCTTTGCGCTGAAGTTGGTGGCAGGCTTATCGGCTCGATGACAGGCCTTATCATTCATATGGACGATTACGGACATTCGCACAGCTGGGAAGCGATTACGGATAATGGTTTTATTCGCAATCATAACCGCAGCGGCGATACGCTTTATGTGGTAGATATTTGTGTAATTCCAGAGTACCGAAAGTCGGGCATTGGAAAATGGCTAATGCAGACGATGTATGAGACGGTCGTGCATCTGCAGCTTGAAAGGCTGCTTGGCGGCGGGCGGATGCCCGGCTATCATCGTTATGCAGAAGAAATAACACCGGAAAATTACGTTAGCGGGGTCGTAGCTGGAATATACAGCGACCCTGTTCTTTCATTCCTGCTCCGCTGCGGCCGTACGCCGACAGGCATAGCGGCAAATTATTTGGAAGATGAGCAGTCCTGTGGCTATGCCGCACTGATGGAATGGCGCAATCCATTTTTTGCTGCCGATTAAATAACAACCGATACATAAGGAGAGGGGATATTTTATGCTGTACCATCGTATTACCTCCATTGATGACCCTTATTTTGCTGAGCTGCATAAGCTGCTTCAAACGATTTTTCCGCCGGAGGAAGTGCTGGCCTATGAGCTGTGGAGAGAACCGCTTGAGGATGCTGGCATCCATGTTTATGTTGCGGTAGAAGATGGCAAAGTAGTAGGCTCAACCGAATATCGTTATTATCCTGAGCTGCGCGTAGCGATGACTGACTTCACTATTATCGGACAAGCGGGCAAGGGCATTGGCCGCTTCCTGCTGCGTGCTAGAGAAAAGGATTTGGCGCGTCTGGCTAAACAATCCGGTACAGAATCGATCGGCATGTTCGCGGAAATTTATAACCCCTATGAAACGGAAGAGCAGCATGCATTTGGCGGCGTAACACCTATGAATCCATTTGTGCGCCGTGAAGTATTGTCGCATATTGGGTATAACCGATTGGATTTCCCATATGTGCATCCTTCCTGGGATCATGAGGGTCAAGCGGTAACAGGACTTCAGCTCAGCTTCCTGCCAGCAGATGAAAATATGGCATTTTTGCCGGCTTCGCTCATCGTAACTTTCCTTGAAGGCTATTATGAGGCGCTTCCTAACAAGCCGCAAGCTTGGCTGGATATGATCAATCAGTTGCGACAGCAGGAGCAGGTCGCGCTGCTGCCACTATAATGCGTATTACCTTTCGTGGAACAGGCGATTCGATGGGCGTTCCGCGTGTTTATTGCAGCTGTGCTGTATGTGAAGAGGCGAGAAGCACGGGCATTAATCGCCGTTTGCGTTCACTCGTACAGCTTGATGGATTGGGTGCAGAGCCTGCAGGTGGAGCTGATGATCCGGTTTGGATTGACTGCGGTCCTGATTGGGGAAGGCAAATGGAAGCGGCTGGCCTCAGGTTCGTCAGACGGATTTTAATTACCCATGCCCATTTTGACCATATTGGCGGTCTTGTGGAATGGGCCGACGCTTGCCGCTGGCTGAACGTCAAGGGCGAGGCTTTTGCAGCGGCTGAGGTAATTGGCGAAATTAATGCGCGTTTTCCTTGGCTGCAGCGGCAAATCGATTTTCATGCCATAGACGGCGGTAATCTGCGAATGGGCAACTGGGATATAACGAGCTGGCGAATCAATCATGGCAAAAATGGCTATGCTTATGCTTTTCGTTTTGATCATGCGGTCGAGAAACGTTCCTGGGCTTATTGCTCTGACGCGATTGGGCTAACAGACGAACAGCAGCAGCAGCTTTATGGCCTTAATCTGCTTGTGCTCGGAACAAGCTTTTATAAAGAGCCCTTCGCCTATGAAACCCGCTCTGTTTATGATGTAACGGAAGCACTGGAGCTGCTTCAACTTTGGCAGCCGAATCATACGATATTTACCCATATGTCTCATGACATTGATCTGAATAGCGATTATGGGCTTCCAACCTCTGTGCAATTTGCAAGGGCAGCACTTGAAGTGACGGTATAGCTAGGCCTAGACCAATGTAGCATAAGCAGCATGAAGTTTCTTGCAAACGCCGATAGGGTTGACAAGGAGCTTGTTTTTGAAGTAAGTTGAAGTTATATTTTGTTGGCTGGATGGTTCAGGAAGGGGTTTATTTTATGTTGACAGGTGTTCTTAACTCATAAATTGGATAGATCAGATCGCGCTTGATGGCGAATGGAGGCTTGCCGGCTGCTTTATGCAGTTCAGGCAGGTTTCTATGAACGTATCTTCAGCAGCGTTCTGATACCAAGAGTTAAGAACATGTGGACTCCGCCTGAATGCCATTCGGCAGCGGCCTGACCACCGTGCTCTTGCAGCACGGTTTTTTTGCGTTATTTGCGCTAATGACAACCGTTTTTGTGTGGCGGTTACGTTAGGCATGATTAATAATGCTTGGTTAGGTATAGCAGCCGATTGAAACAGGAATGGGACGCTCATGCGTTCTGTTCCTGTTTTTTTTGGTAAATAGGCTTTTATAGGTGCGCCAAACGGTTGATTTCGAATCATTCACGCCAACGAAATGGTAAATACAACCGATTATAATGAGGAGCGATAGAAAATGATGCACGAAGCTACGCTAACGCGTTTGGAATATGACAAATTAAAAGAACAATTGATCGGCTATACGGTTTCTCCAGCAGGGAAAATATTAGCGGAACGCCATCTGCCCAGTATAGAAATGAGGCAGATTCAAGCATGGCTGTTGGAGACAGAGGAAGCTTCCGCCTTGCTGGCAGCGGGGGCAAGCGTTCCCTTATCCGCTATGGAGGGGATTGATCCTTTTCTGGCACTGCTTGGCAAAGGACGCATTTATGTTGAGCAGGAGCTGGAGCAATTGCAGACATGGCTCGCTTCTGTCATGCAAATGCGCAGATACATGGCGAGCAAACGGGCAATTGCCCCGATCATTGCCAGCTATGCAGATTCCATGCATGATTGCCCGCAGCTGCGCGAAGAGCTGAGCCGCTGTATTCGCTACGGAAGCCTCACCGATCAGGCAAGCGCTTCGCTTGCGGAAATTAGGAGGCATCGCTACGCGGTCGAGGACAAAATCAGTCGTAAAATGGAAGCTTCGCTTTCTAAATACAAAGCAGCCTTGCAGGAGCCGATAGTGAGCAAGCGGAGCGGCCGGCTTGTTATTGCAGTAAAGCGCGAGCTGCGCAAGCAGGTACCGGGTACGGTGTGGGATGAATCGGCCAGTGGGCAAACCTTATTCGTAGAACCGGTTGATGTAGCCGATTTGCAGGTCGAGCTGCGGCAGTGGGAGGCGGAGGAGGAACGCGAACGCACCGTTATTTTATCGGGTTTATCCGATCTGGCTGATGCGCACGAAGCTGAGCTAAGACTTAATTTAGAGGCGATGGCCTCTTTCGATTTCATTATGGCGCGCGGCAAGCTTTCGCGTTCCTACGATGGGAAATCGTTTCAATTAACCGATGAACCTCTCATCTCTTTATCGCAGGCTCGTCATCCATTGCTTGGCCCGTCGGCAGTTCCACTTGATGTGGAGCTTGGTACGAGCTGGAGTCAGCTCATTATAACAGGGCCCAATACTGGCGGGAAAACAGCAACACTAAAAACAATCGGCCTGCTTGCACTGCTCGCTCAGTCAGGACTGCTTGTTCCAGCAAAGGAAGGGAGCCGATTCGGCATTTTCCGCACGATTATTGCCGATTTAGGAGATGGGCAAAGCTTGGAGCAATCTTTGAGCACCTTCTCCTCGCATATCCGGGTGCTCAGAGAAATGCTGGAATCTGCCGAACCGCGCTCCTTGCTGCTGCTGGATGAGCTGGCGGCAGGCACCGATCCCGGAGAAGGCATAGCGCTATCTATTGCCGTGCTGGAGGAGCTTCACCAGAAGAGAGCTTTAACAGCGGCAACGACACATTTTAATGAGATTAAGCAATATGCTTCCCGTACGAGGGGCTGCATGAACGCGCGGATGGCTTTTGATCCGCAGACGCTGCTTCCGCTGTATCAATTGATCATTGGGGAGGCAGGCGAAAGCCAAGCCTTCGCCATTGCCCGCCGTTACGGTTTACCGGAGCGGGTTATGCAGCGTGCGGAGCAGCTCGCAGTTAACCGCCAGCAGGTAACAATGTTAAACCCAGATGCTGCAACCGTGCATACCGAAGATAATAGCGAAGCTCATACGGAGATTGATGTCAAAAATAGCAGCAAAAAACAAGAGGGCGCCCGTAAAAGCGCCTTGCAGACTTTTCAAGCGGGCGATGCGGTATGGATTTATCCGCTCAAGCGCCTGGGTATCGTTTTTCGTCCGGCTGATGCCCGTGGAGAAGTCATTGTTCAGGTGCAGGGCAGCAAGCTGGCCTTTAACCGAAAGCGGCTCAAGCTGTCGATCAGCAGGGAGGAGCTTTATCCTGGGGAAGATTATGATATGAGCATCGTCTTCGATTCCAAGGAGAATCGCAAGCTTCGCAAACAGCTGAGCCGCAAGCATGTGGAAGGGCTGGTCATCGAGATGGAGCCAGAGGCTTTTGAGTAATGCTTGTGCTTTTAGTTCCTCATTGTTTAATGTTTAATGTTTAATCGCGGCTTTGAATAATGAGCAGCAGCCCAGTATCAATCGTAATGCTGCCTTCCGTCTCCGTCAGTATATTGCTAATGCCAAGGGATTGGCCAATTTGCAAGTTTGCTTTTTGCAGAGGATACTGAAAGCCAGTTAGCGTAATGCCGGAAACAGCAGAAGACAAGGGCAGCAGGGAAACATTCGCATACAGCCCTTTCTGTATTATTCGTTTAGAGGAAGTAACAGTAATACAGTTATGTTGGTCGATAATACAGGCGGGGATACCCCGCTGTTCGGCGAGCATCAGCAGCTGTACATTCGATAACGAATGGTCAAAGCGGGTGCCTAAAGCACCCAGTAAAATAATTTCATCTGGATTTTGCTCCAGCGCATAACGCAAAGCCATTTCTGTATCCGTATAGTCTTTATAAATCGGATCACAGGTGATGAGCTCCGTGCTGGCGGAACGTATTTGCTCCAGCTGCTCGTCAGTGACCGAATCAAAATCGCCGATTGCGAGCTGTGGGGAATATCCCTGCTCCACCAAAAATAGTGCGCCGCGGTCTGCGCCAATGCGGAAGGCATCCTGCTTCAGATGAGGCAGTGCCCAAGTTCCAAGCTCGCCGCCTGAGCAAATGACTATTCGTTGTGGCATAATCGCTTCCTTCTTTCTTTATCACTTTTGTAGCTTTGCCGCCAAAGGACGGCGACAGCCGTTTCACCTTGTAGCTTGTCGCTTTTGCTAGTATATAGCTACTTTGAGCAGGAACACCAGCAGCAGACAGAAAATCGGCAGAGATTTGGCGAAATATGTCGTTGCTTTACGAAAGCGGCGAGGCTAAAATGGGAAAGGACATACCGTCTGATAGATGACATCGGACGGGAGAACGGAAGCGGGGGCGTACACGTTGGATTTGGAGATTTTTGGCGTATTCAGCATCATCGGCACCATTGCCTTTGCCGTCAGCGGCGCGGTTGTGGCAATGGAGGAGGAATACGACATACTTGGCGTTTTTGTGCTGGGCCTGGTTACGGCGTTTGGCGGGGGGGTAATAAGGAATTTGCTGATCGGCGTTCCGGTTACCTCGCTTTGGAGCCAGGGGAGCTTGCTGAAAATCGCGCTCATCGCGATGACGATTGCTTTTTTGCTGCCGGTTAAATGGATTTATACGTGGCGCAAAAGCGAAGCTTTTTTCGATGCGATCGGTTTATCAGCCTTTGCGATTCAGGGCGCGCTCTATGCGACGCAAATGAACCACCCGATCAGCGCGGTGATGGTAGCGGCTATGCTGACAGGCATCGGCGGAGGCATCATTCGCGATGTACTGGCAGGGCGCAAGCCGCTTGTGCTGCGGGATGAAATTTATGCCGTTTGGGCGATGATTGGCGGCTTGGTTATTGGCAAGGGCTGGTTTCATTCAACACTCGATTTGCTGTTCCTGTTCGTGCTTATTATCGTGTTCAGGATGCTGTCGGTATATTACAAATGGAAGCTGCCGCGCCGCTCGCTGCGGGAGAAAATTGTTCAGGAGAAAGGAGAAGCCTAAATGAAGCAAAAAGTGTTGTTTGTTTGTCTTGGAAATATTTGCCGTTCACCGATGGCGGAGGCTGTTTTTCGCAGCAAGGTGGAGCAGGCGGGGCTGTCAGAGCAAATTATTGTAGATTCGGCGGGTACGGGAGATTGGCATATCGGCCATCCGCCGCATGAGGGCACACGCAAAGAGCTTGACACGAATGGCATATCCTATACAGGGATGAAGGCACGTCAGTTCACACAGCAGGATGATGCGGATTTTGACTATATTGTCTGTATGGATACGAAAAACGAGCGCGATGTGCGTGAAATTCTCGGAACGCGTGTGGGGAATGCGGAAGTGCTGACCTTTATGAGCCTGCTGCCCGAGCGTGGCGTAGCGGATGTGCCAGATCCTTATTATACGGGACAATTTGATTATGTATTTGAATTGGTGGATGCAGGCTGCGAGCGGCTGCTGGACCATGTGAAGCTTAAGTAACCAAGCTAAGCGAGCATGCAGTTGATAGAATGGCTCAAAATAAACAAACAAAGCCTTGGCTTCCTCCTTGGGCGGGGGAAATCAAGGCTTTGTTTCATTTGTTAGGCAAGGCTGCCGCGCTTATTGGCGCTCGATAAAATACATTAATGCTTCCGGCAGCTCTTTCTGCCAAAAGCCCCATTGATGTTGGCCTTCTTTTTCCGCATAATAAAAGGGAGCTTGTCTTTCTTCGAGCAGCTTTTTGGCTTCACGGTTTAATTCGACAAAATTATACACGCCTCTATCTGTTGTTTCATATGCCGTTTCCTGCAGGCCGACAATCATGTACAGCTCCAGCCAGGAAAGGTCATTCTGTGCAGCCATAATTTCTAGCGAGCGCTCGAAGTAGGCGCCTGATAAAGAAAGCACACGGTTGAACAACTGCGGATAGGCCAGCGCAAGATGAAAGGAGATGGTGCCGCCAAGCGAATCGCCAGCAAGCACGCGATGCTCGGCCTCACGCCGGACCGGATATTTTGCTTCTATAAAGGGAAGCAGCTCCTCGCCGAAAAAGCGGACATAAGCCTCATGGCGGTCTCCGTCAGGAGCATATTCCGCTGTGCGAAATGTTTTATTCACATCGACGCCAACAATAATGAAGGGCTCTACGCCTTCATCCAAAATAATGCGGTTCGCCGTCGTCGCGATTCTTCCGAAGTTGAAGAAGTCTTCTCCGTCCTGGCAGTAGACGACAGGGTAGCTCAGCAGCTCATTGTAGCCGGGCGGCAAATAGACGCGAAGCGAGCGCTGCCCATCTTGCAAATAGTTGCTTGCAACCGTTTCCCTGAGGACGGTGCGTTTCAAATAACGTTCATCTGTCATCATTTCTTCCTCCGTTGGTTGAATGGAATGGGAGCTTGTGGGTAAACAATAGAGAGATGCCTTAGTAATGCGAGTTCGGCAGCAGACTGAAAGGCTGTACAAGCTCCACTGTTTCAACATTGTATTATGCTGTTATATAACTTTGTGGCAGCTGTTACATATACAATTTCTTAACAAAAAGGGCATAAGCGTTGAAAATACAGCGGATTTTTTGCTTTTTGCTTTGACCATTTTTGTTAAACAGGTTTATAATAATTCTATAACAGAGTACTGTAATATTCAAATATTAATGATTGAGGTGAGCGTTCACAATGAGCAAAGTGCTTAGCAAACTGCCATATGAAGTTCAAACGGAGCCAGTTACACCATTGTCCGTCTTGTCGCTTGATGGTGAAGTTGTTAACCCGGATGAAATGCCGGAGCTTACGGACGACCAATTAAAAGAAATTATGTACCGTATGGTATTTACCCGCACTTGGGATGATCGTGCCGTGAATTTGGGCCGTCAAGGCCGTCTGGGCTTCTACGCTCCAGTATCCGGTCAAGAAGCAGCCATGATTGGTAGCGAATACGCTTTGAATAAAGATGACTTCATCTGTCCGGGCTACCGCGATATTCCGCAGCTCGTATGGCATGGTCTTCCGATGTACCAAGCGTTCCTATATTCCAGAGGACATCAGCATGGTGGTCAAATCCCTGAGGATGTTCACGTTCTAATGCCGCAAATCATCATCGGCGCGCAAATTTTGCACGCTACTGGTGTTGCGATGGCATTTAAGAAAAAGAATGAAAAACGCGTAGCAATTACGTACACAGGCGACGGCGGTTCTTCCGAAGGTGATTTCTACGAAGGCATGAACTTCGCAGGCGCGTTCAAGCTTCCGGTTATTTATGTTGTACAAAACAATGGCTATGCGATTACAACACCTTATGCTAAACAAACAGCTGCACATTCTGTTGCCCACAAAGCGCTTGCTGCTGGTATCAAAGGCGTGCAGGTTGATGGCATGGACGTGCTTGCTGTAATTAAAGCAGTTAGAGATGCTGCTGAGCGCGGCCGCAACGGCGAAGGCGCTACGCTGATCGAGCTTCTTACTTACCGTTATCGTGCGCATTCCATGGCGGATGATACGACAAAATATCGCACCAAAGATGAGGAAGCGGAATGGGCTCCTAAAGATCCACTCATTCGTTTCGGCAAATATTTGGAAAGCAAAGGTCTCTGGTCAGAAGAGGATACGACTCGCGTGAAGGAAGAAGCGAAAGCGACTGTTAACGAGCAAATCAAGAAAGCAGAAGCTGTTGAAAAAATGACGGTTGAAGGCTTGATTGACTCGATGTTTGAAACAACGCCGCAGCACCTCGAAGAGCAAAAAGCTGATTTCAAATAATAGCCTTTAACGAAGGAGGAACTATAGATCATGGCTCAAATGAATATGAAAGAAGCGATCCGTGACGCAATGCGCGTTGAACTTAAACGGGATCCGAATGTACTACTTTTTGGCGAGGATGTTGGTAAAGTCGGCGGCGTGTTCCGTGCGACTGAAGGCCTTCAAGCTGAATTTGGCGAAGACCGCGTATTTGATACGCCGCTTGCCGAGTCCGCTATCGGCGGTTTGGCAGTGGGTATGGGGATTCAAGGCTTCCGCCCAATTGCCGAAATTCAATTCGTAGGTTTCATCTACGAAGCGATGGACCAAATGTTCATTCAAGCGGCTCGTATGCGTTACCGTTCCGGTGGACGCTACAATTCGCCAATCGTATTCCGTACGCCTTTCGGCGGCGGCGTGAAAGCAGCTGAGCTGCATACGGATTCCCTGGAAGGTCTTGCAGTACAGACGCCAGGTATCAAAGTTGTTATTCCATCCAATCCTTACGATGCAAAAGGTCTTCTTATTTCGGCTATTCGCGATAATGACCCTGTATTTTTCATGGAGCATTTGAACCTTTACCATGCTTTCCGTACAGAAGTGCCAGAAGGCGAATATACGGTTGAAATCGGCAAAGCCAATGTCGTTCGTGAAGGCAGCGACGTTACAATCATTGCTTACGGCTTGATGGTTCACACGGCTGTCAAAGCAGCTGACGAGCTTGAGAAAAAAGGAATCAAGGCTGAGGTTATCGACCTTCGTTCCCTTGTGCCTCTCGATATCGATACTATTGTAGCTTCGATCCAAAAAACGAACCGTGCAATTGTCGTTCAAGAAGCGCAAAAAACTTCCGGCGTTGCCGCTGAAGTAATCGCTCAAATTAATGAAAAAGCAATTCTGCACCTGGAAGCTCCAGTGCTTCGGGTTGCAGGTCCGGATACCGTTTATCCGTTTGCGCAAGTTGAGGATGCATGGCTTCCAACGGTAGCCCGCATTTCTGCAGCTGTCCAAAAAGTACTTGATTTCTAAAGGAGGATACACGCGGTGGCTAAATTCGAATATCGTTTCCCTGAGCTTGGCGAAGGCTTGCACGAAGGCGAGATTATTAAAGTGCACATTAAAGCCGGCGACAAAGTAACAGATGATGACATTATTATGGAAGTGCAAAACGACAAGGCAATTGTTGAAGTGCCATGTCCGGTTAACGGAACAGTGCTTGAAGTTTTAGTTAAAGACGGCCAAGTTTGCCACGTAGGCGAAGTAGTCGCTTTGATTGATGCGGAAGGCGAAGTGCCTGAGCAAGCAGCTCCGGCAGCTGAAGAGCCTAAGAAGGAAGAGGCGGCTCCGGCCCCAGCTCCAGAAGCGGCTAAAGATGCTCCAGCAGCAGAAACAGCTAAAGAAGCTCCTAAAGCTACAAATGCTTCTGTGCTTGCTACACCAAGCGTTCGCAAGTTCGCTCGCGAGCAAAATGTTGATTTGACGCAAGTAAGCGGCACTGGCAAAAACGGCCGTATTACGCGTGAAGATGTTACTGGCTTTGACGGTTCTGCTTCTGCAGCAGCCGATCAAGCAGCGGCTCCGGCTGAGCAGCAAGACAACGCAACTGCAAAAGGTGCTGGCGAAGCGAAAGCAGCTCCAGTTGCTGCTGGTACAGCTTACCGTCCGGAAGAGCGCTTGCCATTTAAAGGCATTCGCAAAATTATTGCAGGCGCTATGTCCAAATCCGTTTATACAGCTCCGCATGTAACGATCATGGATGAAGTGGACGTTACTGAGCTTGTGGCACTTCGTGCAAAATACAAGCCTTATGCAGAGAAAAAAGGTGCTAAGCTTACGTACTTGCCATTCATCGTGAAGGCGCTCGTAGCTGCTGCCCGTGAATTCCCAATTATGAATGCGACGCTTGACGAAGCTAATCAAGAAATCGTTTTGCGCAAATATTACAACATCGGTATCGCAACAGATACAGACAACGGCTTGATCGTTCCTGTTATTGAAGATGCGGATCGCAAAAACATTTGGAAAGTGGCTGACTCGATTCGTGATCTGGCTGTACGTGGACGCGATGGCAAGCTTTCGGCTAACGAGCTGAAAGGCAGCACGATTACTATTTCCAATATTGGTTCGGCAGGCGGTATGTTCTTTACACCGGTTATCAACTTCCCTGAAGTTGCAATCCTCGGTACTGGACGTATTTCCGAAAAAGCAATCGTACGCAACGGCGAGATCGTAGCTGCTCCTGTAATGGCTCTGTCACTGAGCTTCGACCACCGTCTAATCGATGGCGCAACCGCTCAAAACTTTATGAACTACATTAAACAGCTGCTGGGCAACCCAGAACTGTTCATTATGGAGGTATAAACGATGGTTGTTGGAGATGCTTCATTAGATATCGATACTTTAGTCATTGGTGCAGGTCCTGGTGGTTACGTAGCGGCAATCCGCGCTGCGCAATTGGGACAAAGCGTGCTTTGTGTAGATAAGGAATATGTAGGCGGCGTTTGTTTGAACGTGGGTTGTATCCCATCCAAAGCTCTGATTTCCGCTTCCCATCAATATGAGTCCATCAGCCACGCTGATGTATTCGGTATTACAGCTAGCGATGTAAAAGTTGACTGGAGCAAAGTACAGGAGTTCAAAAGCGGCATTGTCAAAAAATTGACTGGCGGTGTTGGCTCTTTGCTTAAAGCGAACAAAGTACAGTTTTTCAATGGTGAAGTGATGTTCATCAATGAAAACGAAGCGCGTGTGTTCAACGATCAGGAAGCTCCGCGCTACCGTTTCAAAAACTGTATTATTGCTACAGGCTCCCGTCCAATCGAACTGAAAGCTTTCCCTTATGGCAAGCGTATTATCTCCTCTACAGGAGCTTTGTCGCTGCCTGAGCTGCCGAAAAGCGTTATCGTTATCGGTGGCGGCTATATCGGTATCGAGCTTGGTCAAATGTTCTCGAAATTCGGTACGAAAGTAACGGTTATCGAGGGCGGAGACAGCATTCTGCCTGGCTTCGACAAAGACATGTCTTCTCTTGTCGTTAAGAAGCTTAAAGGTACAAAAGTCGATATCGTAACGGGCGCGCTTGCACAAAGTGCTGAGCAAACGGATAACGATGTAACGTTGACTTACAAAGTCGGCGATAAAGAAGAAAAAGTAACAGCAGACTACTTGCTTGTTACCGTTGGCCGTCGCCCTAACACAGATGGCGATCTTGGTCTGGAACTGGCTAACATTAAAGTTGGCGAGCGCGGTCTGATTGAGGTTGATGATCAATGCCGTACTAGCAATAAAAACGTTTATGCAATCGGCGATATTATTGCTGGTCCTGCACTTGCTCACAAAGCAATGTATGAAGGACGTGTTGCGGCAGAAGTTATTTCCGGCCTGCCTAGCGTGATTGATTATAAATGTGTTCCTGCTGTCTGCTTCTCTGATCCAGAATGCGCAAGCGTTGGCTACACGGAGAAGGATGCAAAAGACAAAGGACATAATGTAAAAGTGGGCAAATTCCCATTTGCTATCAACGGACGCGCGATGTCGATTAATGCGAATGAAGGCTTCGTGAAGCTCGTTGCGGATGCAGACAGCGGTCTTGTACTTGGCGCGCATATCGTCGGTATGGAAGCTTCCAATATGATTGCTGAGCTTGGTCTTGCAATCGAAATGGGCGCTACGCTTGAAGATATCGCCCTTACGATCCATGCGCATCCAACACTGGGTGAGATCGTGCTTGACGCTGCAGAAGTAGCGCTTGGCCACCCGATCCACACGTTTCTTAAGTAATTGATTGTTATGATTCACTAAATTTAGTCGCCGCATTTGCGGCGGCTATTGAAGAGGTCCCGCGGCTGCTGAAGCCTGCGGGCCTTTTTTTATAAAAAATTAATAATTATGTGCTTTGTTGAGAATTTATACGGAATCAGCAGAGGCAACTATTTTAAATGATTGACTATAATGATATAATACAAATCTATATGTCCAAAATAGGAGTTGTAAGGGAATGAGTGTTCATACTAGTGAGAACGAATACTTGCAGCTGCTGCGCAGCGTTCTGGAACGCGGCACGGTCAAGGAGGATCGTACCGGAACGGGCACGATTTCCACGTTTGGCTACCAGATGCGTTTCGACTTAAACGAAGGCTTTCCGCTCATTACGACGAAGCGTGTACCGTTTAAGCTGGTTGTCAGCGAGCTGTTATGGTTTATTAAAGGCGATACGAATATTCGGTACCTGCTCCAGCACAACAATAATATATGGAATGAATGGGCCTTTAAGAAGTGGATAGAGAGCTCTGATTATACAGGTCCAGACATGACCGGCTTTGGCCTGCGTTCGCAAAGCGATGAAGCTTTTAATGTGCTTTATTTGGAGCAAATGGAGCTGTTCAAGCAGCAAATTTTGCAGGATGACGCTTTTGCAGAAAAGTATGGCGAGCTCGGCAATGTATATGGAAAGCAATGGCGCGACTGGAAAACCTCGCAAGGCGAATCCATTGATCAATTGAAGGATGTTATTCATACGATTAAGACGAATCCCGATTCCCGGAGAATGATTGTCTCCGCATGGAATCCAGAGGACGTTCCTAGAAATATGGCTCTACCGCCTTGTCATACGATGTTTCAATTTTACGTATCAGAAGGCAAGCTTTCTTGCCAGCTGTACCAGCGCAGTGGAGATATATTTCTCGGAATTCCTTTTAATATTGCCAGCTATGCCTTGCTTACGTTGCTTATTGCCCATGAATGTGGCTTGCAGCCTGGACAATTTGTGCATACGCTTGGGGACGCGCATATTTATTCCAATCATATGGAGCAGATTAAGACGCAGCTTGCCCGCGAACCTCGCGCGCTTCCGCAAGTGCGGATTAATCCAGATGTGAGCTCTTTATTTGATGTAGAAGTGGATGATATTGTACTGGAAAACTACCAGCCTCATCCTGCAATCAAAGCGCCTGTAGCCGTATAGAAGGGATGGACAAACGATGTCGATTACATTAATAGCAGCGATGGACCGCAACAGAACGATTGGGATCGGCAATAAGCTGCCGTGGCGGCTTCCAGCAGAGATGGCGCTGTTCACGAAGCACACACTTGGCAAAACCGTTTTAATGGGCCGTAAGACGTTTGAATCGCTGCCTAAGCCGCTGAAGGACCGCCATAACGTCGTCTTAACTAGGCAGTCTGATTTTGCCTCAGAGGGCTGTGAGACCGTTCATTCCATCGAGGAGGCTTTGTCGCGTTTCGGCGAGGAAGAGCTTATGGTTATTGGCGGAACGGAAATTTATACGCAGTTTCTGCCGATTGCAGACAAGCTTTACCTGACAGCTGTTGATGTGGAAGTAGTGGGTGGCGACGCTTTTTTTCCTATGTTCAATGAAGCCGATTGGGAGCTAGTGGAAGCTATTCCTCATCGCAAGGATGAACGCAATTTGCATGATTTTACATGGCAAACTTTTAAACGTATAAACCGTTGAATCGGTTTTTCGCGGGGGTACAAGGACAAATATGACATCTTAAGCTCATTTTTTTGTGCTCTTCTGCATAGAACGTACGAACATTATGTTATAAAGTGCAAATGATTGTACGGATAATCCATTAACGATGGCAGGGTAAGAGTGTTAGGATTTTGTAAAATGCCTCGCGAAAAATTGAAAATGTTTGTTATTGAATAATTGCTGAGTTCCCGATATAGTTTGTTTAGAGAAGCCTTACAACGGTTGACGGGAATAACGGATGGAGGAAAAGCGATCATGTCTACACCTACTGGTTTTATGGAATATCAACGAGAACTCCCAGCCGATCGCGATCCGATTGAGCGGATTAAAGATTGGGAAGAATTTCATAAGCATTTGTCCGATGAACAGCTTCGTACGCAAGGTGCGCGCTGCATGGACTGTGGAACACCTTACTGTCATTCTGGGATGGAGCTTGCTGGCTCAACGTCAGGTTGTCCGATTAACAACCTCATTCCAGAATGGAACAATTTGATTTACCGCGGTTTATGGCGTGAGGCGCTGGATCGTTTGCACAAAACGAATAATTTCCCAGAATTTACAGGGCGGATTTGCCCAGCTCCATGTGAGGGCTCCTGTACGGTTGGCTTGATTGGTGATGCGGTTACGATTAAGACGATCGAGCAAGCGATTATTGACCGTGGCTTTGATGAAGGCTGGGTTGTTCCACAGCCTCCGAAGATGCGCACAGGCAAACGTGTAGCGGTTGTCGGTTCGGGCCCAGCGGGCCTTGCTTGCGCAGCGCAGCTTAACAAAGCGGGACATCTTGTAACAGTGTACGAGCGCGCGGACCGCATCGGCGGACTTCTCACTTATGGTATTCCTACAGTCAAGCTTGACAAGAAGGTTGTTCAGCGTCGTGTAGACTTGATGGCGGAGGAAGGCATAGACTTCGTTGTTAACACAGAGATCGGTAAAGATGTATCGGCTGATGAGCTGCAAGGCCAGTTCGATGCAATCGTATTGTGCGGCGGCGCTACGAAAGCGCGCCCGGTAGATATTGAAGGACATGAGCTCGAAGGCGTTCATATGGCGATGGATTATTTGAACGGCACGATTAAGAGCTATCTGGATTCCAATCTGGAGGATGGCAACTACATTTCTGCGAAAGACAAAAATGTCATTGTTATCGGCGGTGGCGACACGGGGACGGACTGCGTGGCAACAGCACTTCGTCATGGCTGTAAATCGGTTACGCAATTCGGTACGCACGCTAAGGCTCCATTAGTACGCGATAGCGTAAACAACCCTTGGCCGCAGTTCCCGAACGTCTACACGCTGGATTATGCGCATGAAGAGGCAAAAGCGCTGTTCGGAGAAGACCCGCGTGCCTTCTCGGTTCTGACGAAAAAATTTGTTGGCGAGAATGGCAAGCTTACAGAGCTTCACACCGTACAAATCGAGCGTACAGTTGATCCGGAAACGGGACGCCGAATTTATACAGAAATCGAAGGCTCCGAGCAAGTATGGCCGGCTGATCTCGTGTTTATCGCGGTTGGTTTTGAAGGCCCAGAAAACACGCTGATTGATGCTTTTGGCCTAGAGCAGGACCGTCGTACGAATGTGAAGGCGCCTTATGGCAAATATACGACGAATGCTGAGAAAATATTCGCAGCTGGCGATATGCGTCGTGGTCAAAGCTTGGTTGTATGGGCGATTAACGAAGGTCGCGAAGCGGCTCGTGAAGTGGATAAGTTCCTGATGGGATCTTCCTTGCTTCCCTAAATTAATGGTATGATGAATTGAATAGCAGCTTATGAGAAGCGCCCTAGGGCGCTTTTCTTGTCGATAGGAGGGAAATGAAGCGATATATGATTAAATATGGACTGGATACAGTAACGGAACTAAAATTTGAGAAAATCGTGGCGAACATGGAGCGGCGCAATGATCAATGGGTAGATATTGAGCTGTTGTTTGAGCTGTCGGAGGCAACGCCCGCGCCTGATGATCTCATTGATTTTAGTGGACTGGTCATTTGTACACCAGAGGGCAGAATTGCCCAAATTGTGCCGCAGGACGAAGACTGTGACTGTGAATATCAATTTACTGCATTTGAGAAGGAGCAAATTACGGCTTTTATTTTGCAGGAGCAAAATCAGCTGAGAATTAGGCAGCTCCCCTCCCCAATATAAGGAAAGTTGTGGTAAAATCAGTGTGAGATGACGTAAAGGAGCGATTCGTCATGCATGCTGAAGAAGCTTATGTGTTATCCCCGGCAGATGTCAGCAATATTCGAAAATATGTCCAGCATAAATATGGCGCGCTGCCGCAGGAGAAGAAAACCGAAATGATTGCCGATGCGGTGAACCGCATTATACATAAGCAGCTTCCGTCGTTTGACGAGTCGATTAAGCGCCAGGTGACGGCGCAGCTTATTCGCACTGCGGTGCTGGAACAGAAGCGCCCTGTACGTGCAGATGATATTTTTGCAGCCTGCTTGCTGCTGGACGAGCGTGAGCAGGAGATTGAGCAGCCGATGCACGCGTGGGTGGAGAAGCAGCTGCAAAGCGTTGTCGAGATTGAACGCTATCGGCTGGCGATGGACAAGCTGCGCAGTTCTGCCGAGCGAATGGACACGAGCGCAGATCCTTTGCCAAATGCAAGTTTGTCGGTGAACGAGAGCTGGCTTCAGTTGAAAAATGAGCTGCAGCCAGCCGGCGATGAGCAGCTGGCCAAAGAGCCGCTTGCAGCCGGGGCGGCTGGCGCCTCCGGCTTGGCGGATGTCATACCTCTGCCATTGCCGCTGGCAGTGCCTCAGAACGCGCCAGTTCCTCGCAAACGGCGCAATCAAGCTATCGTGTACGGATTTCTCAGCTTGCTGCTTGTGAGCGTCTCGCTGCTGTATGGAGAGTCTCTGACGCGTGCGTTAAGAGGGGCACAGCCGGAGCCGGTCCTTCTTGCTCCCATTGAACCAGTGAAGATCGTCGAGCTGGATGGCTTGCCGCAAGAGCTGCGGTATGTAGAAATTGATAAGAAGAGGCTGACTCAGTATTTGAAAGGCAAATCGTCGATACTTGCCAGGCAGCCTTATTTAGATGCGATTATTGCCCAAGCGAAATCATTTGATATTCATCCGCTCTTGCTATTTGCTATAACTGGGCAGGAGCAGGCTTTTGTACCAACCACGAACAAACAGGCGAAGGAAATTGCGAATAATCCATTCAATGTGTTTCATAGCTGGAAAGAATATAATACGACGATTAGCGATTCCGCTGAAATTGCGTCGCGAACGATTGTGAATTTAAGCAAGGGACGACCTGAAGGCATGGACCCATTCACATGGATTAACCGTAAATATGCGGAAGACCCTAACTGGTCGAATGGTGTTCGGTCGATTTTTGCTTCTATGAAGCAATATGTGGAAACAACAAGCAAGAAGTAAAGAGGCGATTTGTTGAAGACATTAATTATTGCGGAGAAACCGGATATGGGCAGGACGATTGCTGCCGTGCTTGAACCAAAGGCAGCTAATCGCCGGACGTATTTGGAAGGCGACCGCTATATTATTACATGGGCGATTGGGCATTTGGTGTCACTCGCTGAGCCTGACCAATACGATGCACGCTACAAACGGTGGAATGATCAGGACTTGCCGATCATTCCACAGGTGTTCAAGCTATGGCCGAATCCGCGGACGAAGGATCAGCTTAAGACGATTGGCGAGCTTGCGAAGCGCTGTGGCAGACTTGTTAACGCATGCGATGCCGGGCGCGAAGGCCAGCTTATTTTTCACCTAATCAGGCAATATTTAAAGCTGGCGCAGCCTACGGACCGGTTATGGATATCGGATTTGACGGCGGAGACGATTCGCCGCGGTTTTGATACGCTGCGCAGTGATGATGAATATGAACCGCTGACGAAAGCGGCTCGTGCCCGCAGTGAAGCCGATTGGCTGATCGGGATGAATGCTTCTCGCGCATTTACGATTCGCCATAAAGCCTTGCTTTCTGTCGGTCGTGTGCAAACGCCAGTTTTGGCGCTGCTATATGATCGTCATAAGGAAATTACGGCTTTTCAGTCGGAGACTTATTTTGTCGTTAAAGCGGCATTTGACCAGTCTGGATTTGGGTATTCTGGCATTTGGCAGGGGGAGCGTCTAACCGATAAAGCAAAGGCTGAGGCATTGGCAGCGAAAACAGCAAATAAGCCTGCGAAGGTAGAAGATTACCAGATAGCGGAAAGCAAGGAGTATCCGTTCAGGCTTTATGACCTGACGCTATTGCAGCGCGAAGCGAATGGCAAGCACGGCTATTCGGCTAAGAAGACGCTGGATATTGCCCAAGCGCTCTACGAGAAGCATAAGGTGATTACGTACCCGCGGACGAACTCCAACTATGTAACGGAGGAGAACATTCCGGTCATGGGCAATGTATTAACGATGCTTCAAGGCACTAGCGGCTATGGCGAGCTTGCGAAAGGAGCAGACCGCTCTCGCGTTCACAAAGGGAACAAAGCGGTTTGCAATCCGTCCAAAGTCGAGGATCACCATGCCATCATGCCTACACCGAAGCGTGCTTCTGGCCTCAGCCAGGAGGAGCAAAACGTCTATGACATGATTGTCAGACGTTTTCTGTCGCACTATTACCCGCCCGCCGTATATAAAAACCACACAGTGCTAACGGTCGTCGAAGGCGAAACCTTCCGCACGAAAGCGAAGGAACAGCTGGAGCCCGGCTGGAAAGTGGTGTTGCCCCAGCAGGATTCCACTGCGGCCAAGCCTGCTAAGCGCGCCAAAGCCAAGGATGACAAGGAAGCCGATGACGAGGAAATGGTAACCGATCAGCCCTTTAAGCTCGACCCGAATGGGCCGGTTCATTGCAGCAGTGTTGAGGCGATGGAAAAAATGACGCAGCCGCCCAAGTCCTTCACAGAGGGAACGCTGCTCAAAGCGATGGAAGGCGCAGGGAAGTCGATGGAGGATGATGAGCTGCGGGAAGCGATGAAGGATACCGGTCTTGGCACGCCGGCGACACGGGCAGCGACGATCGAGCGGCTGAAGCATGTCGGCTATATCCAGCTAGCAGGAAAGAAGCTGGATATTACGTCGAAAGGACTCGCTGCGATTGAGCTCATCCGCAACGCCGGTGTTGAGCTGCTCGCTTCGCCCGAAATGACGGGACGCTGGGAGCAGCGTCTGCACCAAATTTCTAAAGGCGAAGCTTCGGATGATCGTTTTATTGCGCAAGTTAAGCAATTCGCAGCCGTCATCGTCGATAAGGTTCGTCAGCAGCGTCCTGCCGCACCTGGAACGTTCGAGGACACATCTGCGAAAGGGAAGAAGGCAGCAGGCTCGACGAAAAGCGGCAGCCGTACAAGCAGCTCACGCTCGTCAGAAGCGAAAGCAGGGGGGAAGTCGCCTGCCGGAGTTGGCAAGAGCAGAAGCTCCGCACGGTCAGCTGAGGGTAGCGAAGCAGTGAAGCCGCCCAAGCAAGCAGCAGCGTCTGCGGCTCCAAGAGGGCCGCTCGCTGCCTGCCCGAGGAAGGGCTGCAACGGCAGTGTGATTGAAGGCAAGCGCGGTTACGGCTGCAGCAGCTTTCGCGAGGGCTGTTCTTTTGTGATTTGGAAGGAACAGCAGGGGAAGAAGATTACGCTGCCGATGCTCCATTCGCTGCTGGAGAAGGGGGCAACGAGCCAGCTCGCCTTTAAGCAGTCCGATGGAAGCAGCATGAAGGGCAGGCTTGTATTGACCGACCGTGACAAAGGGACGCTAACGATTCGGCCTGCCGACTAGTTAGCAGGCCGCCATAACCTGCTTGAGGTTGTTCGATGTGAATGATGTGAATAAGCGCTAACGAAAATCGCAACAAAATAAGCCGCCAAACCAACGAGTATGCTGGTTTGGCGGCTTATTCTAGTTAAATATTGTGTTTGTTCATCTAGCGGTTGATATAACCGTAGATGGCTTCCGGCACTTCCACTAAATCATTCAAAGTGAAAAAGGCACCTTTAGGCTGAACTTCAATATTGACAACATTATATTGCCATTCGGTATCCTTGCGCATATGAATGGCATGGATGCCTGCAGTCAAGGCGGGAACAACATCCGTCCGAATAGAATTGCCAATCATCCATGTGCGTGCGCGATCCAGCGATGTTTCAGCTAAAATGTCCTCCAGCGCTTCATTCGTTTTGTGTTGGCGAATATAGATTCGGTTATTAAAATATTTGCTTAAATTTAATTGATTAATTTTGCGGGATTGAATGAGCTGCTCGCCCCCTGTGTACAAATGCAGCTCATGACCTTGATTAGCTAAAGAATACAGCGTCTCCTCCATATTCGGATAAGGCTCTGTATCATGCTCATACACGCTGAGCCCAAGCTTCCATAGAAAATCTTGTTCTACAGCGGAGCGCTTCCTTCCGGTTACATCGGAGAAATAAACATAGCTGTCAACGAAAGATTGAGGAAAATGCTCGCTCTTAAAACCAAGCACGGCAATTCCAGCAATGTCGATCTCTGTTTGTTTATCTCGTACAGTGTCCGCGGTTACTTCTTCATATCCGGCAAACCAGGTGGTCATCGCATCAACAAATTGACTAATGACCAAATAGAAATATTTATTACAATGAATTAATGTATCGTCGAGGTCAAACATAATGTGCTGCTTCATAGAAAGCACGGCTCCTTTAGCGCAAAATAGACTGTGTATGAAATCAATCTACAGTATCAGGAGCCTTACGTCAACGCAGCAAACCCGTTTCGGCAACACTGAATTAGGAAAATTAAGGATGAAAATTAGATTAGCTGGTCATTTCCAGAAAAATCATGCATATTTAAGCTGCGACACAAGCAGCGTTGTCTTGATAAAGGCAATGCGGCGGCGGATATAGAAATCCAGGCTGTCGCCCCGCAGGTCATTCGGAGAGATCACCTCCTCAGAGCTGTTATCAATAATCGTCAATTCTCCGTTTGAATAAAATTTAAAAGTCAAATCTCGACGTGGCCAACTTTTCTCAACGAAACGAAAATTTTCACAAGTGCTCTTCATGGTGATCCTGCCTCCCTTATTGGATGTTTAATAAATAGTCAATCAGAACTTTTGTTCAAATATAAGAATTTATAAGTTGTACACATATAAACTCTTATATTTCATCGCGAAACGGTAGCTTTGCCACCAGAGGAGGGCTTCAGCCGTTTCCGCTTGCTGTTTTCATTATACCAAACATTTGTTCGTGTGGAAACTGTTTTTTGTTTCCCGTAAACTAGATTTATATAAAAGAGCATTTTGCATAAATCCCCTGAGCGACTTTCAATGTACAATATTTAGAACGAAGCGGTTTTATCGCTCTAAATATTGCACCTAGAAGCGACCCGAATCGAATTATACAAAATGCTGAAAATATGATGCGTGAAACAAAGGGGCGCGAAAAATGATAAGAATTTCGAATTTGACGAAGGTTATTCCAGGCGGGCCGAAAGTGCTCGACGATATACATTTGGATGTGGAGGATGGCGAGTTTATCGCCATTAAGGGAGCGAGCGGAAGCGGGAAGTCGATGCTGCTTAAATGCTTGGCGCTGCAGGAAAAATGGACGCGGGGAAGCTACAAGCTGAATGGAACGGATGTTTTGAAGCAAGGGCTGACCGGCAGATTTAAAGTTCGCCGCGAGGTAGCTTATTTAGAAGAGAAGCCTGTACTGTATCCAAGCAAGACGGGGCTCAAAAATGTGATTATCGGATCGGTGACCCAAACCCCCGCTTGGCGGCGATGGACCGGCATGGTGCGCAGCGACGATTATATGGGCGCTATGGATACGATAGAGAAGCTGGGCCTTATCGATAAAGCACATCTGAAGGCGGAGAAGATGAGTGGGGGAGAGCGCCAGCGTATCGCTGTTGCCCGCGCGCTCGTGCACGGCGCAAAAATCATTTTGGCGGACGAGCCGGTATCCGGACTTGACCCGCATACGGCCGATCAGGTGCTCGCCGATTTAAAACGGCTTTGCACGGAGCAGCGAGTTACGGTTATTGCCGTGCTGCATCAAGGCGATTATGCTGAACGGTTTGCGGACCGCATTATTGGTCTCAATAATGGCAAGCTTGTTCTAGACATTAGAGGCAGGCGCTTAACCGAACGGGAGAAAATGCAGCTATGAACGAAGTGAAGCTGAGATTGATTCAGCAGCATGAGCTTTCACAGGCGCTGGAGCTTGAGCAGCGCTGCTACTCTCCTGAGGCCGCGGCGACGGAAGCGGGATTCCAGTACCGTTTTCAGGAATATCCCTCGTATTTCTGGTCCGCTTGGTCGGATGACGGCAAGTTGCTTGGCATAGCCAATGGAATTCGGACGGAGCAGGAAAGCTGCGGTGACGAGATGAAGGGAAGCCATCAAGGCGAATACGCGGGAGACAACTTTTGCATACTGACTATTGCGGTAGATCCGGCTTTCAGGCGTAGGGGAATTGCTGCAAAACTGCTGGACAAGCTGATCCAGGCATGCGAAAATGAGAGGCTGAATGCGATTATTTTAATGTGCGAGCCGCATTTGATTTCTTTTTATGAACAGGCGAAATTTACATACGTAGGCAAGGCTTCTTCCACACATGGAGGAATTGAGTGGCATGAGATGAGGCGTAATCTGCATACAATGGAGCATTCTAGCGAATAGGCAGGTGTAGCCCGATATGGCGTTTCAATCTCCTGTAATCATTCAGTCTGTCCGCAGTACGTTTCCAAAGGCCGAGCTGTGGCTGCCTCATATTAGCGGGGGATCCAATGAGGCAGCAGATAGTCAAATCAATGGGATCATTCACTCAGCAGCGCAGCATCTCATAGCTGAGCAAGGCACGCTTGAAGACCCGCATGCGGAGATGCAAGGATATTTTGAGCTCAAAAACAACCAGAAGGATGTGCTCAGCCTGTCTTTGTTCAACTACGCCTATACGGGTGGAGCGCATGGACTGACACTGCAGCAGTCGCTTACCTTCAAGCTGACTACGGGACGTTCTTACGCGCTTGCTGAGCTGTTTAAGCCTGGCAGCAATTATATCGTCAAGCTGTCCGCGCTGGTCACCGCTCAAATCAGGTCGCGAGATATTAGCACGCTGTCGCCGTTCAAAGCGATAAGGCCGGATCAGGACTATTATGTGGCGGACCGGACGCTGGTGCTTTATTTTGCCCTGTATGAGCTGACGCCTTATGCATTTGGTTTTCCGTATTTCCCCATCTCCGTCTATGACATTGAGGATATGATTAATGAAAATGGCCCGCTCGGACCAATGGTCGTCAATTATTGATATGTGCAACTTTGCAGCAGGAGAGAAGACAGCATGATTTATATCATTTTATTATGCGCTGTATTTGTCACGACGATCGCTTTCGTTGTTTATTTGCAGTATGTGAAAAAGGACAAGGGGCCGCGCTTTTCGGCGCCCCCCATTCGGCGACAGTCTTCAAGCTTGCAGGTCAGCCCAGTGAAAAAAAACGTTCCCAGCAAGCTGGAGGACGGTCGCAGCAAACAGGCGCACCAAGCTTTGGCGGGCAGCGCGGATGCAGCAAAGCTAGCTGAGGGGAAAAAGCTGCTTATTGTTGACGACCAGCCGCTCATTCGCCTCATGCTGGCAGAGCTGTTTCAGAAGGCGGGATTTACCGTCTATGAAGCTGCAGATGGGCTGAACGCGCTTGAGCAATTCGAGCGATATGGAGCGGACTGCATTTTGCTGGATTTTATGCTGCCTGATATGGACGGATTGGACGTGCTCTGCGCGATTCGCAAAAGCGATGCGAATGTTAAAGTATTGCTTATTACCGCGTACGGGGAGCCTGAAAAAATAGAGGCAGCGGCTGAGCTGGGCATTACCGAGTGGATAGAAAAACCGTTTGACACCGACCAATTGCTGAATCGGGTACTCGCGCTAGTTTAGCTAGTTTAGTGTGCCTGCTTCCGCCCTATAGTTAATGTCATAAAATATTAATGTCGTGATATATTTCGTTTGTTTGCTGGCATGAGCCCTTCCACCCTCACATATACTGCTTAATGATGGGGGTGGTGGAATGATTGCGCTCGTAATCGGGCTGGCTTTATTTTTCGCTGTATGTGCTGCTGCATTAGCCGGAGCTGTCAAGGCGCAGCAAAGTATCAAATCGTCGAGCCATCAGAGCATGACGGCTTATGCCACCTATATTCAAATGCAGCAGGATAAGCATGATTTGAATTTGTTTGGCCTTGCCCAGCAGCTCAGACGCAAATTTGGAGCGGCAGCTTCATTTGGGCTTTCCTTCAACACGATGGGGCTGTGTGCAGCAGCTTTGTTGTTTCTGGCGCCTGCCCTGCAGCAGGGCGGGCCAATTGTCGTCGGTATAGGCATTCCGCTTGCCGCGTTGTTTGCCTTAATGGTAAGTGCATCGCTGGCCGAATTGTCCTCGGCTATTCCAACCGCCGGGGGCGTCTATCATTGGTCCTCGGCATTAGGAGGACGTGTATGGGGCTGGCATGCGGGCTGGTTTCACATGGCTGGCTATATGGGGCTTCTGCTGCTGACCAATCTGCTGTGCGCCTCCTTGCTGGATGGAATGCTTGCAGGCTGGCTCGGTTACATGCCTTCAATATGGACGAAAGCAATCATTGCCTTGGCAATGGTGGTTACGCAAGCTGCTTTGCACAGTCGTGGTGTCCGTCTGCTGGCTGTTCTGCTGAGAAGTGGACTATGGCTGCAGCTTGTCGCTGCAATCGCTGCAATCGTCATTTTAATGGCGCTGTATTGGCCGGGTGCTTTTGCACCTGAGCTGTTATTTACGCTTCCTGCCCTTAGTGGGGAGGGGAAAGGCCAATCCGCCTTAGGGATGATTGCGGGCTTTCTGCTGCTGCAAAAGCTGTTTCTCGGCATGGACAGCGCTGCCCAAGGTGCCGAGGAGACGTCCGATCCCCGCATTCGCGTGCCATGGGCGATCTATTTGTCGACGGCTTACACGTTTATTATCGGCTTTGTGCTGCTGGCTGTGCTGACACTTGTGTGGCCTGGCTTCTCAAATGGAGGCATACCGACTGGCGGGAGCGAGTGGTTTGCAGGCAGTTTGCTGGAAGCTATCAGCCGTTCACCGCTGGTGACCCTGCTCCTAGTCGTGCTTCTCTACTCAAGCAGCAGCAGCGTGCTGATCGCTTGCTCCCGATTATTGTACAGCCTGACGCGCGATAAGGCTCTGCCTTTCAGCAAGCAGCTGGCAGGCGTTCACCCTGCAACTCAATCTCCCAGGAAATGCGTCTGGCTAGCAGCCGCATTGTTTTTCATTATCCTTGCAGCCTCTTGTGTGCTCCTTACAGAGCGCCTGCTCACAGCTGCTGTCCCTAGCTTCACACTAATTTGCCTTTACACGGCGTATGCAATCCCGATTGCGTTAGCGCTGCGCTCAGGGAAGAAGCACAAGCTGCTCATGGATGCGCCTTGGCATCTCGGAAGGTGGAGCCGCACGGTGAATATGTCAGCCCTGGTCTGGCTGCTGCTCAGTGTTGTGCTAGCGGCCAGCGTGCTTGGCAAAGAAGGTATTCTGGGTGCGGGGGCTGTGCTGCTTGTATCCGCAGTGCTGGATTTTCGATACCGGAGACGTCATCTGGAGACGCTGCAAAGCCGCCTGAATAAACCTCACGGGGAAATTATTAGAATTGAGCGAAAATTCAAGCTAACGGAATGAGGGGGAATCGCGGGAAATAGAAAGGTGGAAATGAGCCGTCTATTTCCCGGGGAAGCGCACAATCCAACATGTTTAAAATGATTTCGACAGCAGGCTAACGATTGCCTAATAAAGCTTAAAACATAGGATATCCTTCCCAGCTACAACAGATGGAGGGAGCAAAATCAGGGGAAACTAGATATGGCAAAATGAAGGCGCAAGAACGCGAAAAGCCCGCATTAAGCTGATACAAAATGTGTCGAAGCTTGCCTGTAAAAGGACGGTTCAGTTACGGGGAAATAGCGAATGTCCGCGGCTGATTTCCGCTTTTTTGCCAACTTCTGCTCCCAGCAAGTATAATAAAGGCAGCAACTGGTAGCTTAGGGGAGGACAAAACTATTGAGTCAGCATGATTTTTCAACGTTTTTAGACCAATATGAGCTTGGCGCACGATGGGAAATAGCTGCCGGAGACAGCGGCATGAACAATACAACGCGGATCGTGCAGGCGGGAAATAACCGCTACGTGCTGCGCATTTACAACAATCATCAAAATAAATCGACGGTTTTGCTGGAGCATGAGGTGTTATTTGGGCTGCTGGAGCAAGACGCACGCCTTTTTGACGTTCCAATGCCTGTAGCGAATCGCGCAGGGCAGACCGTAACGGAGGCGCCAAGCGGCAAGCTGGCTACACTATGCCATTTCATTGAAGGCAAGAGGCCTTCGGTCGAAAATATTTCCCACATTACAGGGCTCGGCATCGCTACGGCTGCTTTATGCAAGGGATTAAGTGCCATTAAGCCTCAAGGCGAGCCTATTTATGATCCGTATTATAAGCTGGAGCAATCTTATGAAGCCATAGGCATTCCAGCTATGCGGGAAATTGCTAATGAAGCGGGGCTGCTGCCGGAATTTGAGGAGCAGATAGCTTGCTTGCAGCAGGAGCGAGAGCGTTTACAAAACGAGTTGAAAAACATAGCCGAGCTTCCCCGCCAGTGGATTCATGGCGATTTGAATTTCAGCAATTCCGTTGCACGTGGGGATGCTGTAGTCGGATTGCTGGATTTTGAATTTTGCACAGTCGATGTAAGGGCGATGGAGCTCGCTGTCGTTATCGTGGATTTGATTGATGGGGCTGATGAAGGGCGACTGGAGCGAATCGCATTGTTTTGTGAAGGCTTTGGGTCGGAATTACGGCTGATGGAGGCGGAAGCAAATGCGATAACGCTGCTGCTTAAGCTGCGTATGCTTGATGTGACGCTGCATTTTATGACGCGCTGGCGGGAGCAGCTTGACGAAGCGGCGGTATTGCAGAAAATTGTGAGCCAAGCGGCAAAAATCGTGAACTGGACAGGCAGCAATGAACCGCGTTTGAAAGCGCTATTTCTTAAGCATCTTGCCGGCGTTGAACAACCATTGTAGTCATTAACCACTATAATTTGAGGAGTTGGGCTCATGAGTGTTGCAGCAGCATTAGGATACAGCAGTGATGAAAGACTGCTCATTGTTAATGCAGATGATTATGGCTTATGTGGTTCAGTCAATAAAGCGGTGGAGCAACTGCTGGAAGAGCGCGCAGTAAGCTCGGCAACGATTATGATGCCGTGCCACGCAGCGCGGGAAGCGACGAAGTGGTGCGCGCTGCATCAGGAGCATGATGTAGGCATTCATTTCACTTTTACAAGCGAGTGGGACAATTATCGCTGGGGCCCTGTGAGCAAGCCGGAGGATGTTCCTTCCTTGCTCGTAGAGGGCGGATATTTCCCGAAAGACAGCCGAACATTCGAACTGCAGGCCGAATCCGAGCAGGTAGAGCGAGAAATGGTTGCCCAAATAGAGCTTGCCCTGCAATTAGGGATGAAGCCGAGCCATGCTGACAATCATATGGGCAGCTTGTATGGGCTTGCGACAGGCAAGCATTTTTTACCTATTGTATTCGACGTATGCGCCAAATATGGCTTGCCTTTTCGCCTACCGCGCCATTTGCTTGGTGATCGCGCGCAAACAGCCTCTCCAGAGCTTGCTGAGCAGGCGAAGCAGCTCGGAATGCTGGCGGATTCCAAAGGCGTCATCATATTGGATTATTTAGTCGGTTTGCCATTTCAGCTGCAGGCTGGAGAAACATATGCGTCGTTCAAAGAGGCGATGAAACAGCAGCTGCGCAGCTTGCCGCCGGGTTTGACAGAGCTTATTATTCATCCTTCGCTCGTAACCGATGAGCTGCTATCCTTCCATGGGCAGCCTGAGAAGCGCGGGCTCGAGTTCCAGCTGTTCCGCGACCGCGAGATTGTGCAGACGCTGCAGGCCGAGGGCATCCGGCTCGTTCGCTGGTCGCAGCTGCAGCGTGTGCAGCGCGAGCGCTGTGGCTGGAGTCAATAAAACATCCTATTTATAGTGAGAAAAAAGGAGCTGCTAGCATGTCTTACCAATCCATTGCTGCATTATCTGAACAGCTGAGAAGCAATATTGGCCGCGTTATCGTAGGGAAAGAGCATATAGCCGATCTATTGTTTATCGCGTTAATTACCGGCGGTCATGTGCTGCTGGAGGATGTACCCGGGACGGGAAAAACGCTGCTTGCCAAATCGCTGGCGAAGTCGCTCAGCCTGACCTTCCGGCGTGTGCAATTTACGCCGGATTTAATGCCGTCAGATTTGACGGGCATCCATTTTTACAATCAGAAGCAGGGGGATTTTGAGTTCAGGCCCGGTCCTTTGTTTACGAATATGCTGCTGGCTGACGAAATTAACCGTGCAACGCCACGTACCCAATCCAGCCTGCTCGAATGTATGGAGGAGCGGCAAATAAGCCTCGAGGGCGAGACGATGCCGCTTTCGCGGCCGTTCATGGTTATGGCGACGCAAAATCCGGTCGAGCATCAAGGAACGTTTCCGCTGCCGGAAGCGCAGCTGGACCGTTTTT
This sequence comes from Paenibacillus liaoningensis, assembly GCF_059609455.1. Lineage (NCBI taxonomy): Bacteria > Bacillati > Bacillota > Bacilli > Caryophanales > Paenibacillaceae > Paenibacillus > Paenibacillus liaoningensis. The sequence goes on along the minus strand of NZ_JCAALU010000021.1, from coordinate 58,585 downwards.
TATTCAAGGTTAAAATGGGCTACCCCACAACGGATGAGGCGCTGCAAATTTTGAAGCGCTTTAAAGAGGGAGACCCGCTGGAGCAGCTTGCACCAATTGCTGGAGCAGACGAAATTGCTGAAGCCCAGAAGCTATACACCTCCGTACGCGTATCGGATGATGTTCTGCTTTATATGCTGAAGCTAGTAGAGCAGACGCGGAGCAGGGAAGAGGTGCAGACGGGCGTCAGCCCTCGCGGCAGCCAGGCGCTGCTGAGAGCCTCGCAGGTGCAGGCGATTTTGCGGGGAAGAGATTTTGTAACGCCGGATGATGTAAAAGCGATGGCGCAGCCTGTGCTGGCCCATCGTCTCGCGCTTCGTGGACTGCAGCGTACACAAGGCAGCGCAGAGAAAATTATCGAAGATATTATTAGGCGAACCGAGGTTCCTGCCGAGGCAGGGCTTCTCGCTAAATAGGCTAGTAAATAGACGATGCTCGTCGTTTCTTTTATTATCGCTGCAATCATTATAGTTATGCTACAAGCTAATGTATTTCGTAGGTTTGCCTTGCGGAACATTAGCTATTCCAGGCGCTTTAGTCAAAAAACCTGCTTTAGTGGGGATCGTATGGAACTAGTAGAGCAATTGTCAAATGGCAAATGGCTGCCTGTTCCTTGGCTGCGCGTCGAATCCCAATTGTCTTCCCAGCTCATCTTTCGCTCGCAGGATAATCTTGCGGTGAGCAGCGGGGAGCATTACCAGAATCATAAAAGCTTCTTCAGCCTTATGCCTTATACGAAAATTACTCGCACGCATTCGTTCCTCAGCGCCAGGCGCGGGGTATACAAGCTTCGCTCCGTTGCTCTGACCGGCGGCGATTTGCTTGGCATTCATCATGATATGAAGCAAATGATGATAGAAGGCGATCTGCTTGTATATCCGCTCCCCGCACAGGTGAAGGTGGACGAGTTGCCCTCTCATAGCTGGCAGGGCGAGACGTCGGTGCGGCGCTGGATTGTGGAAGATCCTTTCGTTGTCGTAGGCGCAAGAGATTATCGTCCTAGCGATTCCTTCAAGGCGGTCAATTGGAAAGCGACTGCTCGGGCAGGCAAGCTGCAGGTTCATCAATATGATTATACAGCTGACCGGAAGCTGATGATTTATTTGAACGTTGAAGATCATGAGGGCATGTGGCGTACGATTACGGATGAAGCATTAATCGAACGGGGCATTGAATGGGCAGCAGGAGCAGCGGAGGCCGTCACGGCCAGTGGCATGGAAGTCGGCTTCGCTGCCAATATGCCGCTGCAAGGAGAGTTTGACAGTGCCATGCTGCTGCCCCGCAGCGGACATGACCAGTGGCTGGCGATACTGGAGCTGCTCGCCAAGCTGTCGCTGACCCGGACGGAGCTGTTTAGCGATTTGCTGCAAAGGGAGAGCGAGCGTGGTGTAAGCGGCTGCGATGTGCTCATTATTTCCGCCTATTGGAATGAAACGCTGGAGCTTGCCGCTCAGCAGCTGCGTTTCGGCGGCAACTCCGTCTCGATTTGGCTGTTGGAAGGGCTAGCTAGCGATCAGCAGCAGGCAGGTGGAGCATCATGAACAAATCGCCTATTGGAAAAATCGCAGGCATAGCTGTAGGGAAAGGTTTGCTGGAGCTGCTGTTTTTTCTGCCTTTCGTTTTGCCTTTCGGTGCTTATGCGCTCTCAGGCAGCCTCCTTCTATTTTGGCTGCTCAGCTTGCCATTGTGCTACGGCGCTGGTTCGCTGCTGCTGTCCATTTCAGCGAAGCTGCTTCACAGCAACCGGGCTACTCGTCTATTCCTTGCTTTGCTGATTGGTATTTTGCTCTCTGATGGATGGCTTGCTTTATGTGGCACAATTGCAATAGCATCAGGAGCAAGCTGGGAAGCTTGGTGGCCAGCGCTCGCTATTTTCGGCAGTATCGCTGCTTATCGCGGAATGAATGAACGGCTGCACAGTTGGTCCTCCATATTTACAGGAAGTACGATGATAATAGGCATTGTCGGCTATTTGGCGCTGCAATTGGCTCAATTTTGGTTCAAGCCGCTGCAGGAATATACGATTTGGATGACCGTAGGCGGGATTGCAACGCTAATTGTTTATTTTTTCATGATAAATGAGCGGCTGATGCAGCGCGAGACCGATCAGACGGGGCAGCGGCAGCCAATCTCAGCATCTGTAGAAGCCTTCAAACGTCAAAATAGATGGATGCTTGCTCTGCTGCTGCTTCCTATCATTGCAATCGGCTTCATCAGGCAGATTACGCAGGGGATTGAATGGGCTGTGCGCTCTCTCGTTCAGATGATACTGTCATTAATAACGGGCGGTGAAGCAGATACGCCTGCTCAACCGCAGCCGGAAGCATTGCCTGAGCCCGTATTGCCGCCTGTGGAGCAAAAAGATCCTGCCCCTTGGCTCGTTTGGGTAGAAAACCTATTGAAAATTGTCATAATCATCATCGTTATTGCTGCGATAGGACTGGCCCTATATTGGCTGCTGCGAGTCGTGTATCGCCTCTCGAAGAAATTTCTTGCCAAAATGGCAGAACGCTCTGCTGAAAGGCAGGGCGGCGAGCAGGGCTACACGGATGAGGTTGAAAGTTTAATGACCTTAAATAAATGGCAGGATGGCTGGCGGCTGCGCAGCAAGCGCAATAAACCCGAGCAGGCTGTTAAATGGGAGGAGCTCACGGGAACGAGGGAGAGAATCCGCTATTTATACAGCCGCTGGGTAAAGCGCAGCATAAGCAAAGGGTATGTGTATCAGCCTCATTTGACACCTAGGGAAACGGCAGAGGAGCTCGTCAAATGGCAGGTGGCTGCGAAGACTGAGGATAGCTATAGCGAAGCAGAACAAAAGCAGCTAATCAAGCTTTATGAGGAGGCGCGCTATAAGGAGGAGGAGCCGCATGAAGAAGCGGTAAACGCCTTGTATGCGCGCCAGCAGAAACGCGGTAAATAGTTCAAAACAGCCTGGTCGGAGAATGGTCCGGTCAGGCTGTTTTGAATGGGGGTTCTAGGAAAACAAACGACTTGACTGTGAATGGCATTAAACTGGTAGTTTAGTTGAAGATGCAATTGGGTGAACCGTAATACAAGTACCGGCAAGTTTTTTTTGCTAGTAACATTAGATAAGGAAGGATTTCATCCTTAGCAAAGTGCTAGATAAAAGGTAAACAGAGGTTGTATTAACTCGTATATTGCCAATCAACCTGTACATGTAATAAGATTGACTTTGCGTTTCAATTTTACTTCCGTAGGAGGCAGATATTATGATATGGCTTATTATAATAATTCTTTTATTAATCTATGTTATGTCCTGTTCTAGGCTTCTCTCTCGCCTAAGGTTTTGGTGCCTGACTCATGTCTAGTATTTCGACTCTGCTTGTTTTATGCGGTGCAGCTCTCCTTATACTATGGGCAATCAATAAGTATTTTGATAATCCTAATAATGAGGATAAATATCAAGCATGGGTTGATTCTTTATTTGCGAAACGTGATGCTAAAAGAAGACGAGAACTAGGCATTATTACAACTGAAGAGACTAATACTGTTATTCAATACTTTAATAAATACCGATCATTTAAATTCTGCCCTACATACTTGTCGCTCTCACCGCTGCAGAAGCAGACCATGCTAAAAAGTATGCATTCATATGATTGTTGGAGCGTCAGAGTAACACGCCAAGATTCAGACCCAGACTCAGATTCAGACCTTATATTTGAGCCTAGATGAAGGATAGTATCCGATAATTGACTAAATCATTATATTAACAGACACATTAATCCACTGGTATTTACATTTTCGTTCAAAGAAAGACCATCCTTAGTTGATGGTCTTTCTTCATAACTTGCCGTTACAGACGGTGATGAATAATTTGTCACAAGTAACGGCAAGCCTTTAAATGTAATTTTCTCCAAAGGTAGAAATCGGAATGCTCATACGCCGATTATTACGGGTTGAGCTCTTTTCGTTAAGCAGATAAATGATTAGGTTACTTGGATAAATAAAAAGAGCCGCGCATTATGCGGCTCTCAATCTGATTTTATCGCCCACCCGTATCCGAAGCCCAGACAGGAATCCAGCTATTAGGATAATGGCTATTGGTCATGGTTGTGTTATAGAGAACTAAATTTCCATCACTTTGCATGATCAGCGTGTCTCCAGTTGTGTTAGCTGGCAGCCCGCTTCCGTGATGGGCTGAAATCCAAGAGGCGGTATCGGCAAACCAAACGGATTGACGTTTAGAAGTATCAATCACCCAAACCGTATCAAACCCCCAACCCGTATAATACTCGAATTTACCTGTAGCATGGTTGAATCCAAAACGATTAAAGCCATATTGGTATACCTGTTGAAAACTTCCGCCATATGTGTACATTACCGGTTTCCCAATTGGTTCAAATATGAACGAAATGGCCCCACTTTTACTGGTACCACTACTCCAAATAGAAGCACCATTCTGATAGATGACAAAATTTCCGTCATTTTGCCAAATGGCTGAAAACCTACCATCTTGGGAGGTGAGATAGTCGCCCTTTGCAAAGCTGCCACCTATAGTGAGCTTATCGCCAAGATAGCCGGCGGAAGCCGTCGCTGGTAGGGCAAATACTAATAGCAAAAAGGAAGCCATAAAAATCCGAAAAAATCTGGGGAAAATTTGTTTGCTCATTTGACACACTCCTATAAGCTTTATAATGGTTAAAGCTAAATGCATAGAACAACAAACCGTTACCGTTAGTGCATGTTTCTGTGCAGCATTCAGTCAGGGGTGGTGAAGGAGAAAATAACCCTCCCCAATTGGTATGAAACTGGAATTAAGAATTAAACTTTTCTCAGGTTCACCTCCTTTGATAGACAAGGTAGCCAGTCCACATCATCAGACGATTGCACATACTTTTTTTGCCATTATATCAACTTGAAATAAAAATATCCATAATTTTCTATCTATGTTATTTAACAATGACTAGGCGTATGCCTCGCGCTCCTGGTCGAAAGGTCAAATGAAGATTCTGCGATGCCCCGAGAATGAGAAAAGATGACAAATTAATAAGCAATGGATGGATCATACTAGTGATCAGGGTAGAATGGACGAAGACACCTATTTGTATCTTCAATTTGTATCTTCAGAATAGAAAGAAGAACATGATCATAGCGGGGCTAATTTTTAGATTAGCATTTATACGAAAGAATTTATTTCCAAAATCGGGTTTTTGAAAGAACAGCTGCCGTCAAAAAATAAAGCTTGAATTACAGATTCCCTGTGTCTATAATGATATTGCAGCTCAATAGTAGATATTAAGTGTCTACAATAGATTTATTTAGAGGGCTACTCTAAACAAAACAGTGTCATATTTCTCTAAACTCTAAATAATCGTGGCGCAATAAGAACGACGAGTATTTAGAATGAATTTTTGTTGCACAATTAAAAATATTAAAACTCTCGGAAGGTGGTTAATATGAAACAACTTATGGATGTGGCGATTATTGGTGGAGGGCCAGCAGGAATGAGTGCGGCACTTGTATTAGGCAGAGCGAGGAAAAAGGTTATCGTTATTGATGAAGAGCGTCCGCGCAATCGGGTAACGAAGGAGTCGCATGGCTTTCTGACGAGAGACGGCATTAAGCCTAGCGAGCTGCGTCAAATTGCGCGCGAGCAGATCAGTGTCTACCCCACCGTTCAATTTGAAAATGACACAGCAGTAGCAGTAACGGGAAGCGATGGGGAATTTATAATTTCGACTGCCAAAGGATTAACCTTTGGGGCCAAAAAGCTGCTTTTTGCCGTAGGGATGAAAGATATTCCGCTTGCTATTGAAGGCTTAACCGACGTATATGGAAAAAGCGCTTTTGTATGCCCATATTGTGATGGCTGGGAGATGAGGGATAGAAAGCTTGTCATAATAGCCAATGGAGACAGTGCGCTGCACTTTGCCAAAACGATAGCAGGCTGGACAAGCCAATATACGATTTGCACCGATGGCCCTGACGAAATGACCAATGAGCAGCGTGAGGAGTTAAGGCGACATGATGTGCCCGTATATGCCTCGAAAATTCAGCGGATTGAAGCAGAAAATGGCAACGTTCACCAAGTCGTGCTGGAGGACGGTTCAATGATTGCTTGCGGAGGCATTTTCTTTGTGCCGAAGCTAGTGATCGGATCGGACCTGCCGCAGGCTTTGGGCTGTGAAATGACGGAAGCTGGCGCTGTTGTTGTCGATGATGTTGGCAAGACGGCTGTGCCGGGCATTTATAGTGCCGGAGATGCTGCCTCCCCAAAATATCAGGTCGTTACGGCGGCTTCTATGGGATCAATGGCGGCTATAAGCATCAATAGCGAATTATTGGGCGAATCATGGAGCGAGCGGGGATAACCACTTAATGACAGAATTTAAAAAAGAGGCTGCCCATGACCGGGTGCAAGCGCATCATATTGCGCTCTCCGGGCATGGGCAGCCTCTAAAAGTTGCCATCACAATCCGTTTTAATCTTCGGCTGTGGTGCTTTGAGCGATATGCGAAGCAATTTTTCTACCGTGGAAGCGTCCGGTTTCAATAAATATTTCATTCGCTTCATGACGTGAAGCAACAACACCAGCGAGAAACAAGTTCGGCACATTCGTCTCCATCGTAGCTTCGTCGAAAAATGGATACCCTTCCTCCGCCATCACGACGCCCGTATCCGTCAGGAAATCCCGATCCGGATGAAAGCCTGTCAGCGCAAGCACAAAATCATTCGCAATCGTATGCTTGCCCTCTGGATCTTCAAGCGTGACGCTGCGGTCATCGATGCTCGTAACGCGAGAGCAGAAGCGCATGGCAATTTGTCCCTTGGCGACTTTGCTTTCAAAGCCGGGCTTCACCCAAGGCTTAATACTTGAAGAGTAGTGCTCACCCCGATAAATGACAGTTACCTTCGCCCCGATGCGTTCGAGCTCAAGCGCTGCATCTATAGCGGAATTGCTGCCCCCAATAATTGCAACCTCCATGCCGGTATACGGATGGGCCTCGCGGAAAAAATGCGTCACCTTCTCCAGCTCTTCTCCAGGTATGCCCAAATAATTCGGATGGTCAAAATAACCTGTGGCAATAATAACATAGCGGCTGGAATAGGTCAGAGGTTCGCCAAAGCGATTCGTGCTGGAGAGCGTAAAACGGCCATTTTCACGAACGACGCGCGTTACCGTCTCATAGGGATTAATCCGCAGCTCATGGCGCAGCGCCGCTGTGCGATAATAATTCATCGCTTCAAGCCGTGAAGGCTTGTCATTCGGCGTCGTGAAAGGAATGCCGCCAATTTCAAGCAGCTCCGGCGTGCTGAAAAAATGCATATAGGTCGGATACTGCGAGATCGAATGGACCAGATGGCTTTTCTCTATAATAAGGGGGCGGATTCCGATGCGCTGCAGCTCAATTGCCGCGGCAAGTCCGCATGGACCAGCGCCAATAATGATAGCTTCTTCTCTAATCATATATGTACCTCCGATAATGATTTCCCAATCATTGTACTGCGACGCGTGGAATTAATGCAAATTTGGCGAATGGCTATCTTGTACACCAGTTGGATTATTGTATAATAATGTGGAAACGTTGTTTTATAGAAGGAGGTCAAACATGCCGCGACGGTTTGTAATAGAAGCAGTTATGGTGGCTACTTATGGTCACCTTCTCGTTCCAAGCAGCGCCATTGATTATGTTGTTCCTTATTCATCCATTTTGGAGCTATATGATATGAGAGACGGATCAGATCCCGTTATGGAGGATCCAGATGATGATGCTCATGTCAAAAATAAAATCGGCGAGCTGATTGCTTTTTTCGAAGATCCGCTCAATCGTAAAAAAATCGAACGCACGATGCAGGTGCCGTGGCGGGAAAGCTCGCCGCTGCTGCTGAACGAGCGAATACAGTTTACAATTGTACATGCTGTGGACAGCGCACAATACGGCGAAGCATTCGATCCGATCGAAACGGAGCTGCTGCTGACTGCACTGAAATTTAATTTGCCGCTGCTGTCCGACCAGTTTGAGTTTCAGGATAAGCTGATTCAAGCTGAGATCCCTGTGCAAATTTACGACATTGAGGATTTTGAGTTTGCGGTGGAAGAGGGCATTTCCGCTACAGATATGGAGTTGTCCAAAGATTTTTGAGCAAGAAATTAGAGCAACGCGAACAGCCTTCTTGCATGAGCTGAGCTTCAGCTGCAGCCAAGAAGGCTATTTGACTTTACTTGGCTTGCATTTGCTGGTTGATTTTTCTAGTTGGCTTCGCCAAAACTCCGGAATTATTCCCGATCAATCGCTTCCGCCATCGTCTTATCGGTCAAATGGGCGTAAATTTGCGTCGTCTCCGGCGATGCATGCCCAAGCTGCTCTTGCGTTTTGTACAGGTCATTGCGCAAATAATAGTCGGTTGCGAACGAATGGCGCAGCTTATGTACGGATAAGTAGGGCTTGCCGAAACGCTTCGCATATTTCATCACCATCGCCTGCACGGCCCGTTTCGTCATGCGCGAGCCTTCTTTTTTACCATTCGCAATGGCAAGGAACAGCGCTTTTTCCCGCTTTGGCGCTTTATAATGCGTGTCGCGCATTTGCAGGTATACTTGAAGGTCATCCACCGCTTCTTGGCGAAAATAGACCGGGGTTTTAAACGAATCGTCGTTTTTACCTTTGCGGTAAACATGTGCGAGCTTTTTTTTCATATCAATGTCATCGACGTTGAGATTAATGAGCTCGGATACGCGCAGGCCGGAATGCAAAATAAAGCTGATAATGCACGTATCCCGTATTTTGTTCAGCTCATAGGAATACAGCGCCTGCTTGTTGCCGGCAAGATCGCTTTCGTAGCCGCTGGCAATATAAGCAAGAAACTCCCCAATCTCCTCCTCCTGCAGCAGTTTGCCTTCGAGCTTCGCCGCCGTATCCTTAGGCTTGCTTGTACGCTTAATAGCGACCTTCGCCATGACATTACGCTTCAACAGCGGATAAAACTGCTCATCCTCAGCGATTTGGCTCAAATAATGAAATAGCGAGCGCAGGGAGGACAGCTTGCGAGTAATCGTCGTTTTACGATTATTATGGCTCGGATGGGTGGCGAGAAACATGCGGAAGCTGTCAATGCTGTCCATATGCAGCTGCTCCAGCTCGCTTAGCTGAACGTCCTTGATGACCGCCGCCTCAGAAAGCCCTTCCGTAACGAGCCAATTCAAAAAAAGCTCATAATCCCTTACATACTCAAGCAGCGACGAAGGAGAGAGGTCGGGCAGCTTATAATTAATAAATTTCTCAATATACCAAGGCATATACGGAACCCGTTTGTCCAGCTCCTGCCGATCCTTCACTTTTATAATGTTCATCCTATTTCACCTCTGCCAATCATCTGACCCTCATTATATCAGTTCCTTGGAGAAAACTCCCGTATAGCGCGCTAGCCCACAGCATATGTTTGTCTGCTTGTTCAAGCATTAGTAAATTCATGTAATTATGCATTTAAGGTTACTTTCGTTTAAATACTATGTTAAACTCATACGAGTGCTGAAAAAAATAAAAAATATTTTTGAAAAATAAGTTTTTGTACTTGTTTTACAGAGGAGGAATATTAGAATTATGAAAAATAATCGAATATTTCGCAATTGCTTAGCATATATATTTGCGATTTTTTTGGTCGTCAGCTTGCCGCTTCAAATCGTTGGAGCCGCGGCTCCAGCTACACTTAGCTATGGCAGCAAAGGGGAAGATGTTCCCGACGTTCAGTATCGATTAAAGATTTTAGGGTATTTTATGAATGCCGAGGTAACGGACTTCTACGGTAAAATGACGGAAGATGCCGTGAAACGCTTTCAAAAAGATTACGGCCTCCAAGCCGACGGCATTACGGGCAAGCAAACCTGGAAGACGCTGAAAAAAGTATCCGTCAGCGAGCATGAGCTGAATTTGCTGGCTCGCATTATATTTGCCGAATCGCGTGGCGAGCCGTTCAAGGGGCAGGTCGCTGTAGGTGCTGTCGTAATGAATCGGTTGGCTTCCTCTCAGTTCCCTGATACGATTAAAGGCGTCATCGAACAGTCAGGCGCATTTACAGCGGTTGATGATGGACAGTATAGACTTCAGCCAGATTCCACTGCATACAAGGCCGCTGTCGAGGCTATTGCCGGAAATGATCCGTCGAATGGCGCACTTTATTATTTTAATCCGAAGACTGCAACGTCATCTTGGATTTGGACGAGGGAACAGCTCTTACAGATTGGCAATCATATTTTTGCCATTTAATAGCTTCATATCCAGCACACTGCTGCAAAAACTCGCCAGCTTCCCAAACATGGGAGGCAGGGCGAGTTTTTTTGTAGGCTTCACTTTGCTGAATTGGTATAATATTCATAATGATCGAAAGGGGCATATCCATGGAACGTAATAAGAAATGGCGAAATATAGTCATTGGCGGACTAGCCTTGCTCGTGCTGCTGGGCGTTTTAGAGTATAAAGGGATCATTTGGCATAATTCCATATTTGCGAATGCCTATGAGGTGAAAGGGCTGGATGTCTCGCATTATCAAGGCGAAATAAACTGGCAGCAAATAAAAGCGGCGGGGAAATATGAATTCATGTTTGTGAAAGCGACGGAAGGCAGGGATTATACCGATGAGTGGTTCCAGGCAAATTGGCAAGGAGCGAGGGAGCAGCGCTTTCTGACGGGAGCGTATCATTTTTTCACAACGAAAAGTACGGGGGAGGAGCAGGTTGCCCATTTTATACAAACTGTTCCAAATGAGCAGGACAGCCTGCCGCCCGTCATCGATCTGGAAATCAGCCTGGACCATGACCAAGCGGGCGTACATAAGGAGCTGAAGGCGCTGGCGGACGGCATGGAGGCGCATTATGGCAAAAAGCCTATTTTGTATGTGACGTATGATACTTATCATACTTATGTAGAAGATGTAACCGCATTTGCTCCCTATGAAATATGGATTCGCGACATTGTCAAACATCCGAAGCTTGGAGAGCGAGGCTGGCAGTTCTGGCAATATCATAACCGTGGACATGTGGAAGGCATTGATATGTACGTCGATATCAATGTGTATCAAGGAAGCCGTGATGCTTTTTTGATGCAGTTTTCGGCCGCTCCTTCCATGCTTTTGGCGGACTGAGGTTTCGCTATTCTGGCTTTTGATCCGATTTCAGGCTGTACGCGGACAGGAAAGCCGTTATTGCCATGATTCTCCCGTCAAAATGGCGACGGACGGCGCAATAGCGGCTCCTGAGTCCGCTTACTAGCCATAACCCGTGATTTTGTTAAAATAGCGGCTGCTGTGTCCACCAAGTCTAGCTTTGTGCAGATAGCCAGCGCTGAAACGAAGCGCATGAAGCTGCCATTCGGTATGCAAATTTACATTCATGAGGGGTGACATTGCTGGTAGCAGAGTAAATAGGTGTAATGCTAAATTCATCTGAATTTGGTTAACTATATTAATTTTGTTAAGGTGCCAAGGTTGCAGCGGCAAAAAAGGCGGCTGACAGCAGCAGGCAAAGCGGCGTAAACAAATACAGGTCGAATTTGGCAAAGCGGGTGGTGCGGACTTTGCGGAAAAGGCCGACATAGTTGAAATCGCCAATCGTCCGCAGCATAAAGGCAGCTGCACATGCCCAGCAGCTCCACTTGATGAAGGCCGCGCCTAAGAAAACGGGGAGCAGCCTTCCTTGCATGAGCAAGAGCATCGCCGCGCAAAACAGCAGGCAGGCTACGATCATCGTACCTGCTGCTCCCGGCACAAATAGAGTTTGCTGCGATCCCGCCTTCGTAGGCAATGCAGCGCTGGCGCCCCATTTGCCGCCAAAAGCCCAATAAACATGAATACCGCCCAGCAGCAGCAAAATGAACCCGCTTAAGGAAAGCCACAGCATCATGCGAATTCACCTCTCATTTTCAAGCCTTCCCAAATCACTTCGAAACGGCGCTCAAAGCCTGTCTGCATTTGCCATGCATCCTCAACTGACGCTGCCCAGGCTAATAGGGCGTGAAAATACAAGCCTGCGAGCACGGCTGCGACGTCTGCACTAGCGAGATAGCTTGGCAATTGATTTTGCCGCTGTGCCTCATTCAGAAGGCCATTCAGCAGCTTCTCAAATTTATTAATGACATTAAATTCTTCTTGCATGAGCAGGGGAGAGCGCAGTATTTCCGTTATGGTGAGCTTCGCGAGCCCAGCGTTTACGGCATATTTTTGAAACAAGTCGCGAAATAACGTTAGCAGCTTTTCTTTAATGCCATTAATTAATGCGTATCGCTCAAGGTTTTCTTCCGTCACTTCCAACTGCATCTGGCCCAAGTCAAGGAGGATGGCTTCCTTGCGTGGAAAATAGTTATAAAACGTTCCTTTAGCAACGCCGCAGCTTTGCGTAATCTCATCAATGGTGACGTTTGCAAAGCCTTTTTCCCGAAATAACTGCACGGCATGCCTAAAAATAAGTTCTTTAAGCTCCTGTTTCCTTTGCTGTCTCAACACCATATACGAACACCACTTTCACTAGTAATGACTACAGTCAATAAATGACCACAGTCATTATTTTAATGTGAGCCCCATTATTTTGCAAGTTTTTGGCAAGCGCTATAAAAAGTCCACCATTATAAATATATTCGAATTTTAAAATGTAACCGCATTCAATATGATAGAGCTGTACAAAGAGATTGCAATAGCAAAGGGAGGCTTTATATGATCGCACGATTCAAAGGAAGATCAGCATTCACAGCATTGCTATTATCGCTAACACTCGTTGTGGCAGGATGCAGCGGAGCAGGCAACGGGGGAAACACGCCAGCAAGTGAAGGAGCCAGCAGCCAGCAGCCCGCGGAATCGCCGAAAGGCGAGGCGACAGCGACGCCAGAGGAGAAAGAGCCTGTAACGCTCAAGTTTACGTTTTGGGGAAGCCCGCAGGAGAAATCGGCGATGGAGCAGGCGACCAAAACCTTTACGGAAAAATACCCGTGGATTAAAGTCAACGCCATTCATATTCCGGAAGCTGACTATGATGCGAAAATTACGGCGATGGTTGCAGGCAACGATTCCCCGGATCTCGGTTATATGCACGGGGAGCTTGCTGACCCTTGGCAGAAGGAAGGGAAATTCGTCAATCTGTTTGAGCTGCTGGATAATGACGAGGAGCTAAAGCGCGAGGATTTCCTCGACTATATTTGGTTCAAATCTTCCGAGGATTTTGCTTACGGCATTAGCACAGCGGGCGAGACGTTCGGTTTATTTTACAACAAGGATTTGTTTGATCAGGCGAATGCCGCGTATCCGCCATCGAAGCCGGAGGAAGCTTGGACTTGGGATGAGTTTGTCGACGTTGCCAAAAAGCTGACGATTGACAAAAACGGCAAAAATGCCTCAGAAGCGGATTTTGATCCGAAAAACATCCGCCAATACGGCGTTTCCTTTGAAACCTGGCATGGCCCTGTACATGCAACGGTGATTAACAATGAAGGCGAATGGATTACAAAGGATGGCAAATTCGGCTTTAGCCAGCCGGAGGCGACGGAAGCGATTCAGCGTCTAGCGGACTTAATAAATGTGCACCATGTTGCGCCATCTCCGGTACAAATGAAGTCGATTCCTTCGCAGGCGGTAGCGCTGCAATCGAAGCTGGTTGCGATGTCGATGCATGGACAGTGGATCAATCTCGATCTCGGGGCGGCTGGAGTAAACTACGATATTGGCGTCCTGCCAAAAATGAAGCGCAGCGTGCCAATGGGCATTAGCGGGGCATCGGTCATTTACCAATCGACGAAGCATTTGGAGGAAGCATGGCTGCTGACGAAATTCCTGGAAAATCCGGAAGGCTCGATTGACCTCTACAAGGGCGGCCTTTGGATGCCAACAATGACGAAATGGTACACCGATCCAGAGCTTGTGGCGAAATGGGCAGAAAATAACCCGGCGCATCCAGCGGGCTTCAAGGATGCGATGATGAACAATCTGTTGAATAACGGCGTTCCGACCGGCTCTTATTATATTAAAAATTTCTCGAAGGTGAATGCCATTACCTTCTCCGGCATGGATGAAGTATGGCTAGGCCGCAAAACAGCGGCAGAAGCGATGAAGGAAGTCGAAGCGAAGGTGCAGCCGGAAATCCAGGGCCGCTATGATGTGAGCGAATAAACGATAATACGAGTTTGGAGAGAGCTGTTATGAAACCACTGGCAAGCGTTCATGAGCGTGAATTAAAGGCGGAGCGCGGAGCTGGGCAAAAACGGAAATTCGGAGAGCTGGGCTTCGGCCTGCTCTTCGCTTCTCCAGTGCTGCTGGGCTACGTCATTTTCGTCATTGTGCCGATTGCGGCAACCTTCTATTTGGGCTTTACTTCCTACAGCGTCGGCACTGTGCCGAAATGGATCGGCTTTGACAATTATGCCAGCTTGTTCAGCGGGGCAGATCCCTTTTTCTACCCGGCCGTGAAAGCAACGGTTTATTATGTTGGACTGAGCGTGCCGCTGGGCATTATTTTATCGTTTTTTTTAGCGATACTGCTGAATCAGCAGGTTGCGGGCAAAAGCTTTTTTCGCGGCGTCTTTTATTTGCCCGTTATTATTCCGCTTGCAGCGTCCTCGATGGTGTGGATGTGGCTGCTGCAGCCGGATTTTGGGATCGTCAATTATGCGCTGGATGCGCTGCATTTGCGGGCCTCCAGATGGCTCGGCGATACGACCTCCGTGGTGCCGACACTCATTTTGTTCAGCTTCTGGACGCTGGGCAATACGATTGTCATTTTTCTTGCAGGCTTGCAGGGCATTCCTGCCCATCTGTATGAGGCCATTGAGCTGGACGGAGGCAATCGGCTGCATAAGCTGATTTATATTACCATTCCGATGAGCTCGTCGATCATTTTTTTCAATACGGTCATTGCGTTCATTAATGGGTTTCAGACGTTTGTGCAGCCAGCCGTTATGACGCAGGGCGGGCCTAACAATGCGAGCTTGCTCTATGTGCTGTATTTGTTCAACGAAGGCTTCAAATCTTCACGTATGGGCAGCGCCAGTGCGATATCTGTCTTGCTGTTTCTCGTCATTATGCTGTTCACCGCAGCGATTTTCTACTTCTCCAAGTCTTTGGTCTACTATGAGGGCAAGGAGGAACGCAGATGAAAAAGCAATCATTGGGCAATCGAATCGTTATTTACGCGCTGCTTATTGCCGGAAGCCTGTTTTTCCTGTTTCCGATCTTTTGGATGCTGCGCACCTCGCTTATTAATATGGGCGATCTGTATCAAATGCCGCCGAAGCTGCTGCCGGACGATTTAAGCTGGGAAAATTTCGAGCAGGCGCTAGGCGCCTATCCGTTCGGACGATTTTTTCTCAATAGTACCATCATTACGGCATCGGCGATGCTGGGCGTGCTATTTTCCAGCTCGGTCTGCGCCTACAGCTTCTCGCGCATTCACTGGAAGGGCCGCGACAAAGTGTTTGGATTTATATTAACGGGGTTAATGATTCCGTTTTTCGTCGTCATGATTCCGCAATATGTGTTCTGGAATGCGCTGCATTTGACCGATACGTTCGTACCGCTCATTGCACCTGCGTGGTTTGGAGGCGGCATATTCAACATTTTTCTGCTGCGCCAGTTTTTCTTAGGTATTCCGACGGAGCTGGATGAAGCCGCTAAGGTGGACGGAGCCGGGCATTTCCGCATCTATCTGCAAATCATTTTGCCGATTGGCAAGCAGGCGATGATTGTGGTTGGCTTGCTTACATTTTTGGCTAACTGGAACGATTATTTAGGACCGCTGGCTTTCATTACCTCAGAGAGCAATTACACGCTCATGCAGGGGCTAACGCTGTTCCAAGGCTCCTATTCAGCGCAGTGGCATCTGATGATGGCGGCAACGTCCGTTATTGTTATTCCTTCGCTGATCGTCTTTCTCGTGGCGCAGCGGCATTTTATTGAAGGCATTGCCATGACGGGCATAAAGGGGTAGCAGGGGAAGAAGGGGAAGAAGGACGTAGGAAAACGAAGAGGTCCATGAAAAATAAAAAGGGAAGGCGCCTGCTTGTTCGAGCAGACGCCTTCCCTTTGCTGCATATATAAGAAAGTATAAGTTTCCCCCTTATACTCCGCTTATATTTCTCGGACTGAAACGCGCCGCACCGCCAAAGGACGGCGACAGCCGTTTCACCTTGAAATATAAGAATTTATAAGTTTTACACGTATAAATGGGCTTATATTTCTCCGACAAAGCTCTTCGGTCGTCCCAGAAGGACGACGAAGTCGTTTTTGCTCGGTGCATTTAGCTGCTGGCCAGCTTGCCGAGCAGCACGGACTCCACCTTGGAAATATGCGCTTCCATAAGCAGGGATGCGTCTGTTGGCTGCTGTGCAGCAATGGCGGCATAGATGGCCTGATGCTCGCCTTGCAAGCGCTCCGCTGTTGAGCGCTCTGCATAAAACCACAAAGCCCGCGTATCCTTCATGCTTTCGTGCAGCTTGGCGGACAAGGATTCCATCATCTCCAGCAGCACGGGGTTATGGGTCGCCTTCGCAAGCTCCTGATGGAAGCGGATATCGGCCTGTTCGCTGAAGGCTTCATCGCCAAGGCGTTCATGCATGCTCTGCAAAATGGAGGCCAGCGCTTCAAGATCGGCTTCGGTCCGATTGCGGGCAGCCAGAGCAGCACAGCCAGTTTCCAGCACCTTGCGCACCTCCAAAATATGGCGCAGCGTCTCCGCACGGTCCATCCACGCTTCGTCAAAGAGAAAGCTTGGAGCCGATAGGGAAGCTGGCTCTGGAGGAGCTGTGACAAACGTGCCGCTGCCTTGGCGAATGTTCAGCCTGCCCATGGCCCGCAGCGCGCTTAATGCCTCGCGGATTGTAGATTGCCCAACGCCATAGGAGGCGGCAAGGTCGGCAACAGAGGAGAGGCGGTCGCCAGGGGCGAGCGAGCCGTCGTCCATTTTTCGTTTAATATCGTTCATGACCCACTCATAGCTTTTGAGCGGCCGGTTTGGGCTAATGTCCATAATAACTCCCTTCAAACAACGAACTGCCGTGCTTAAAAATAGCGCTTTCGCTTTTATCTATTTTATTGTATACTTTTTTTAATTTAAAGTCATCAGATGACCTGATTAATTAATTAATTAAGGGATGGCAGCTTTATTTTAGGGAAGGGGACATCAATATGCTTCAGCAAACGATCCGACAACAACTGCTCGCTATAGTGGGAAGCGACTATTATAAAGATGATCCGCAGTCGCTAGTGACCCATTCTTATGATGGGACTCCGATGCTTCAAGCGCTGCCAGACGGCGTTATCTATCCCGGGAATACGGAGCAGGTGAGCGCAATTATGAAAGTGCTCAATACGCATCGCATTCCCGTTATCGGCCGTGGCTCGGGGACGAACTTATGCGGCGGTACGGTCCCTGTAGAGGGTGGCATCGTAATGGTCATGCACCGAATGAATCGCATTTTGGAGGTCGATCTTGAAAATTTGGTAGCCGTCGTGCAGCCGGGGATGATTACGAAAGCTTTTATCGCCCATGTGGAGTCGCTCGGTTTGTTTTATCCGCCCGATCCGAGCAGCATGGCGATTTCGACGATTGGCGGCAATATCGCCGAATGCTCCGGCGGGCTGCGCGGGCTGAAATATGGCACGACCAAAGATTACGTCCTTGGCCTTGAGGCGGTGCTGGCAAGCGGCGAAATTATTCGTACCGGCGGCAAGCTGATGAAGGACGTAGCCGGTTACGATTTGACCAAGCTGCTCGTTGGCTCGGAAGGAACGCTGGCGATTATTACCGAAGCGACGCTGAAGCTTGTGCCGCCGCCGAAGTTCAAGAAGACGATGCTGGCGATGTACAAGGATTTGTATGGCGCGGCGCGAACCGTTTCCAAAATTATTGAAAATCGCATCATTCCTTCAACGCTCGAATTTCTCGATAATGCGACGGTGCGGGTAGTCGACGACTTTGCCAAGCTCGGATTGCCGCTTGATATGGAGGCGATTCTGCTCATTGAGCAGGACGGAGAACCCGAAATGGTAGAGCGGGATATCGCACGGATTGAAGAAATTTGCCGCAGCGAGCAGGCGCATAGCGTCAGCGTCGCTGAAAGTGCGGAGGAAGCACTCAAGCTGCTGACGGCACGGCGTAGTGCTTTTACCGCATTGGCACGATTAAGGCCAACGACGATTCTTGAGGATGCGACGGTGCCGCGCTCCAAAATTGCCGAAATGGTGCTGGAAATTAATCGGATTGCCCAAAAGCATCAGGTGACCATTTGTACCTTTGGCCACGCCGGCGATGGCAATCTTCATCCTACAGCAACGACTGATGCACGGGATCAGGAAGAGATTCACCGCGTCGAGGCGGCGTTTGAGGAAATTTTCGAGGCAGCTATACGGCTCGGCGGAACGATTACGGGCGAGCACGGCGTCGGCCTTGTGAAATCCCCTTATCTCGAATGGAAGGTCGGCTCCGCAGGCATCGAAGTGATGAAAGCTGTTAAACAGGCGTTCGACCCGCATCAGCTGCTCAATCCCGGCAAAATATTTGCCAAACAGTCGCGCAAGAGGGTGGTGCTTCAGCATGGTTAAAACGGAACCAGCATGCAGTACGCCGCGCTCCCCGCAGCTTCAGCTTGCAGGAAAGCTCAAGTTGCGGCTCGATGAGGATCAATTGACGAATTGCATGCGCTGCGGCTTCTGTCTGCCTGCTTGCCCAACGTTTCGTGAAACGGGTATTGAAGCGGAATCGCCGCGCGGCCGCATCGCATTGATGAAAGCGGTTACTGATGGTTTAATGATGCCCGACCAGTCCTTTGAGGAGCAGATGAGCCATTGTCTCGGCTGCCGTGCCTGCGAGCCGGCTTGTCCGGCAGATGTGAAATATGGCCAGCTCATTGAGCAGACGAGGGAGGCGATTGAAGAGCATACGGAAAGCCACCGGTGGTGGGTGAAGCCGCTGAGGCAGGTGGTGTTCAAGCAGCTTTTCCCGCATCAGAAGCGGGTGCGTCTGCTCGGCGGTGCTATGCAGCTGTATCAGCAATCCGGGCTTCGCAAGCTGGCGCGCAGCTCTGGCGTTATGAAGCTGCTGCCAGCGCATTTGAGCGAGATGGAGGAGGTGCTGCCGGATGCCTCAAGCAAAGGCATCGTCCAGAAAATCGGCAGCCACCATCCGGCCAAAGGGATGAAAATAGCTACAGTAGGCATGTTTCGCGGCTGCCTCATGGATATGCTGTTCACGGAAACAAACATCAAGACGGTGGAGCTGCTGACGGAAGCTGGCTTTGAGGTCATCATACCGGATACACAGGCTTGCTGCGGAGCGCTTCACGCACATAGCGGGGAGACGGAGGACGCCCGGTCACTAGCGAGGAAGAACATTGCTGCTTTTCAGGATGCTGGTGTGGATTATATCGTATCCAACGCGGGCGGCTGCGGCGCTATCTTAACGGAATACGATCATTTGCTGCATGAGGATGAGCAGTGGAGGGAAGGTGCGGTGTGGCTGGCGAAGCGTGTGGTGGATATTAGCGATTTGCTTATCCGCTCCGGCAAGCTTGCTACCGCCCAAGCGAAGGAACAGCCGATTCGGATTACGTATCAGGATTCCTGCCATTTGCGCAATGTGATGCGCTCTGCCGATGCTCCGCGGAAGCTGCTGCGAGAAGTAAGCGGCGCTGAGTTTGTGGAAATGTTCGAGGCTGACCGCTGCTGCGGCTCGGCGGGCACCTACAATATTGTTCAGCCGGAAATGGCAGGCGGGCTGCTAGAACGCAAAATGGAGCACGCCAATGCGACAAAGGCCCATTATTTGCTCACAAGCAATCCTGGCTGCCTGCTCCAAATGAAGCTTGGAGTAGCCAAACATGGTGATGGTCAAATGCAGGTGCAGCATATCGTTGATTTTTTGCATGATCGTTTAGTTCATAACGAATTGCGGGAGGCTGAAATTTAATGGCATTAACCATTGAAGATTGCAAAACGGAGTATATGACGAATCCGCTCGGTATTGAAGCGGCTAAGCCGCGCTTGTTCTGGAAGCTGCGCTCGGAGGAGCGCTCCGTCCACCAAACGGCGTATCAAGTGCTGGTCGCTTCTTCCAAAGAACGGCTGGCCGCAGATGAAGGCGATCGCTGGGATAGTGGAAAAACAGAATCGAGCGAGTCGATTCAGGTGGAATATGGCGGCAGCCCGCTTGAGGCGGAAGCCGAATGCTTCTGGAAGGTGCGAGTGTGGGATAATTACGGGCGCGTATCGGCATGGAGCGAGCCAGCCTTCTGGACGACAGGCTTGCTGCACCGGGCAGCGTACCGGGGGAAATGGATTGGCCGCAAGCATGATGAGGGGGCAGCAGGCAGACAGCCTTCGCCACATTTGCGCAAGCCATTCGCCTTAGGCGGCAAGGTGCGCCGCGCAACGGCTTATGCGACAGCGCTCGGCTTGTTCGAGCTGTATGTTAACGGGCAGCGGGTGGGGGATTATTTTGCCCCCGGCTTTACCGATTACAATGTCCGCTCGCAGGTGCAGGCTTACGATATTACGCCGCTGCTGCAAGAAGGCGATAACGCCTTTGGCGTCATTATTGGAGAGGGCTGGTATGCAGGCACGGTCGGTTTTCTAGGTGAAAAGGTTTATGGGGAACGTCCGTTTTTTATGATGCAGGTTAATGTGGAGTATGAGGACGGCACGAAGCAAAGCATCGCAACCGATCATACGTGGAAGGTGAGCAAAGGTCCTATTTTATATTCCGATTTTATTATGGGCGAAGCTTATGATGCACGGCTTGAAATGGAGGGCTGGTCGGAAGCGGGCTTTGATGACAGCCTGTGGGAGGAGCCGGATGTCCGTCCTGGCTATAACGGGATGCTGGTGGCGTCTAACGAACCGCCGATTAAGGTGATGAAGACGATTAGGCCGATTCGGATGGAGCGAACAGCGAGCGGCAGCTATATTTTTGATATGGGGCAAAATATGGTCGGCTGGACGGAGCTTCGCGTTAGCGGAGAGAGCGGTACAACGGTCACGATCAGCCATGCGGAAATGCTCAGTCCTGATGGCTCGCTGTATTTGGAAAATTTGCGCGTTGCTGTTCAGCAGGAGCATTATACGCTTAAAGGCGAAGGGCTGGAAAGCTATGAGCCGCATTTTACATTCCATGGCTTTCGTTATGTGGAGCTGATTGGTTATCCCAGCGAAGCCACTCTGGATACGATTGTGGGCAAGGTCGTTTACTCCGAAACGCCAGAAACTGGACATTTGGAAACGTCGAATGCGATGGTTAATCAGCTGTTTTCCAACATTGCATGGGGGCAGCGCGGCAACTTTTTGTCGGTACCGACCGATTGTCCGCAGCGGGATGAGCGGCTTGGCTGGACGGGGGATGCGCAGATATTTGCGCGTACAGCCTCGTACAATATGGACGTGGCAAGGTTTTTCAATAAATTTATGTGGGATATGATTGATTGCCAGCAGCCATCGGGCGCTTTCACCGATGTTGCGCCGGATGCAGGCTGGATTCGCTATAAAAACTGGAGCACGCGCCTGAACTGGTATGCGCCAGATAACGCGGGCTGGGGCGATGCGGGCGTCATTATCCCCTGGACACTGTATTTAATGTATGGGGATGTGCGCATTCTGGAAACGCATTATGAGGCGATGAGCAGATGGGTCGATTACTTGCACGCAACGACCGATGAGCTTGTTAGGCCGAACTATGCCAACTATGGCGATTGGCTGTCCATTGATGCGGATACGCCAAACGAGGTGCTGGCAACCGCTTATTTTGCCTACAGCACGAAGGTGCTTGGCTTAATTGCCGGCGTACTGGGCAAGGAGGACGATGTTAGCCGGCTGGAGCAGTTGTTTCAGGGCATTGCCGCAGCATTCCGCCGTGCTTTTGTAACGGAGGAGGGCCGCATCCATGGGGAGACGCAGACGGTATATGTGCTTGCGCTGCAATTTGGCCTGCTGACAGAGGAGCTGCGGTTAAAGGCAGTAGACCATCTCACAGCGGATATTGCCAGCCGCGGCAACCGCTTGACGACGGGCTTCCTTGGCGTTGGTTATTTGCTGCCCGCGCTGTCGGATAACGGCCGTCTTGACGTAGCCTACCAACTGCTGACGCAGGAAGCTTTTCCATCGTGGATGTATTCCATCAAGCATGGAGCGACGACCATTTGGGAGCGCTGGGATGGCTGGACGGAGGAAAATGGCTTCCAGACGCCGCAGATGAATTCATTCAATCATTATTCGCTAGGCTCTGTTGGCGAGTGGATGTTCCGCTATATGGCAGGCATTGAAGCAGACAAGGGAGCACCTGCCTTTCGTCATGCAATTATCCGTCCCCAGCCGGGCGGTGGCCTTTCTTTTGTGAAATCCCATTTTGCTTCGTTATATGGAAAAATCGAAGTAGACTGGCAAATCGATAAATCCGGCGAGTTCCAACTTAACGTAATAATTCCCGCTAATACGACGGCATCGGTATACATTCCTGGGACGGTCCATACGATTGATGGAGCATCTGTTGGTACGCTTGAGGACCATTCAACGGAGCAATTCCCAACTAGTTCTTCTGGCAGCCATCATGTTAAGCTGATTGAAGCCTTTGGCAGCCAAACGGTGCTGGAAATCGGCTCTGGCTCCTACTGCTTCGTCAGTCAGGTCAAAGTCTAGCCAAGTCTGCTAATGAAAAGGAGCAAATGAATTCGCCCAAAGCCGTCTCGTATCAGAGAAGCGGCTTTGGGCTTTTTAAGCTAGACACTTTTTGGTATAGGTTCGGCTCGTCCGATTCGTTATAATAACAATAATACATGATGGGCTAGAGGGGGAATTGTTATTCGGCTGCGCAATGAGCTGTTGCTGAGCTACTTTATTATTATTTTGGTGTGTATCACGCTGGTCGGTTCGGTCTCCTTCTATATTTCCTACAAAACGATGGCAAGCCAAGCGGAGGCTGCCAGCCTGCTGCTCGTCCAGCAAATTGAAAAAAATATGGACAATGACTTTCACAGCAAGCGCAATTTGCTGCTGGCCTCCTACAATGAGCAAAGCTATATTGACGGCGTTAATCGTTACACCGAGCTTAGCGATCGCGAACGTTTCTTGTTCCGGCAAAAAATCGGCGATTTGTATTTGAAAAGCTTTAATGTAACGCCAATCCGTGATTTTTTGCGTTTTCAAATTTATTATAGCAACGGCGAGCTGCTTAGCTCCTCGGACGAAAGCGGACAGCATAACCCGGCGAAGGTGCGCGGATCGGAATGGTTCCGTCAGACGGTGGCGAAGGATGGCGAAGTATTTTACAGCGGCTTCATCCCCGCGGCAGACCGGACAGTAGATGGAGAAACGGCGTATTTTTCCTCCATTATGATTCGCGATTTTTCCAATCCCGAGCAGTTTATTTTAGTGCGCGCTGAATATCGGGCCGAGCTGTTCAACAGCATTGGCCGCAACGACGGGCTTTCGCCAAACAGCAGCATCGTTATTCTTGATGAAGGAAATCGGCTTGTTTATGCGTCGGGCGACGCGCAGCGTTATGCCGGAGGCAAGGAACTGACAAGCCGCATTAGTGGAAGCCAGGGCAAGTTTTGGCTCAGCCTGGATGGAGAAGAGCGGCTAGTGTCTTATACGAATTCCGCTTATTCAAACTGGAAGGCCGTGCTTATCGTGCCGAGGCATGATATTTTTGGCGCATTAGACATCATTAAGACGACTGTTATTGTTACCGCTTTCATTTCCTTTGCGATTACGCTGATTATTTCGATACTGTTCGGGCAGCGGATTACGAAGCCGATTCTGGACTTGTACAAGACGGTTAACCGCATTAAACGCGGCGATTTTTCGGTGCGCGTCGAGGTGCGGCGCAATGATGAAATCGGCAGAATCGGGATGAACTTTAATGCGATGCAGGATGAGCTGCAAAATTTGATTGAGACGCGGTATGTGAATCAGATTAAGCTGCAGGAGGCGCAGCTCGCCATGCTTTATTCGCAGATCAATCCGCATTTTCTGTACAATACGCTCGACAGCATCCGGGCGATGTCCGACTATTACCAAGTGCAGGAAATTAGTGAAATGGCGCAGTCGCTCGCTGATATTTTTCGCTACAATACGAAAAACAAGGATGAAATCGTCACGCTGCAGGAGGAGCTTGTCCAAATTGAAGCCTATATGAACATTCAGCGCATTCGCTTTGAAGACAAAATTTCCTTTGAACAGCAAATTGATGACGACCTATACAGCTTTCCAATGCTCAAAATGACGCTCCAGCCGCTCGTTGAAAATGCCGTATTTCACGGTATAGAGCGCAAGCGCGGCAAAGGTACAATTGCTATAATCGTCAGCAGAGAGGGCGGCAGCATTACGCTCACCGTAAAAGACGACGGCGTAGGCATATCCGACAAGCATTTGGCCGATATCAGAAGCAGCTTGAAGCCTCCGCTGCAACAAAGCGAAGGATTGTCCTCAGATACGCGCAGCGGCATCGGGGTGCAAAATGTTTATTCCCGTTATCGAATTCGTTATGGCGACCGCTTTGAATTTCATATGAACAGCCGTAAAGGTGCAGGCACGGAAATTAAGCTCCTTATTCCCGAACATGTGGAAGCGCATTCATAAAAGTCGGAATTTTCAACATTAGAAGTCAAAATCGTGTACAGAAGACAGGGAAGCGCTTTCAATATAATAAAGGTGCAGGTAATTATGAAGGAGAGGGTGTCTTATCATGAGAAAGATGAAAGCGGTTTACCTCACAATGGCGCTGATGCTGGGAGCATTTTCACTAACGGCTTGCGGCAGCAGCAACGGCAGCACGAATACCCCGGAGGGAACAGCAACAGCAGGCAGCTCAGCTGAAGCGTCCACGCAGCCGTCTGCGAAGCCCGTTACGCTGACCTTTCTGATTCCGAATACGGAGGATGTCACGCCTTACAATCTTATCTTCAAAGAGTTTGAAGCGAAGACAGGCAATAAAGTCGAGGTGCAGGCGCTGCCGGGCGGCGACTATGACAATATGCTGAAAACCCGCTTCTCGACGGGCGATTTCCCTGACGTATTCCTCATGCAGCCGGGCACGAAGCAATATGTAAAGCTCAGAGCGGATGAGACGCTGTACGAATGGTCCGGCGAGGCTGGCGTTTGGGACAATGTCATCGATACGATTGTAGACTTCCAAAAGGATACGGCTGGCAAAGCCTATGGCGTGCCATTCGGCAAAACCGGCATGATGGGCGTCTTTTACAATAAGGATGTATTTGAAAAAGCGGGCGTTGCCGCTCCAACAAATTACGCGAATTTAATTGAAATCGCTAAAAAGCTGAAGGGCGATGGCGTAACGCCGTTTTATGAAGGGGTAAAAGATGGCTGGCCGACGCAAGTGTTTTATTTGACCGGCTGGGTAAGCCAGGTAGATCAGGAAATTGGCGACGAAGGCGTGCAGAAGCTGAACGTCAATCAGCTGAAGCTGTCGGACATCGCGGCGCTGAAGGACCTTTTTGTAAAATCGAAGGAAATTAAGGATCTCGGCTTGTTCCAAAAAAATACGCTTTCCGGCACATTCGATGAGCTGCAAAACGAGCTGGGCGAAGGCAAGGTAGCGATGGCCTTTATGCTGGACGGCATTTTGCCGCAGCTGGAGAAGAAGTTTGGCAAAGATTTTGTAACGAATAAAATCGGCTTCTTCCCATTCCCGACTGCAACAGATACGGGTACAGCTATGATTACGCCTCCGAACCAGCTGATGGTGCCGTCGAAAGCGAAAAATCTGGAGGCAGCCAAAGAATTGGTTAAATTTATGATTTCGAAAGAAAGCGTCAATATTTTCTACCAAAGCCAGCCGGGCATTCCGGTGTTCAAGGATGCAACGAGCGAGCTGTATCCGATGCAGCAGACGGTTAAAGACTATATTGATCAAGGCAAATCGAAGGTCAATGTTCAGAACCGCCTGACGGCATCGTTTCTGGACTTGGGCAAAATTCTGCAAAACTTCCACATCACAGGCGACGTGGACACCGCGATTAAAGAGATGGATGCGAACTATGTGAAGGACGGCAACTCGAAGCGTCTTGAAGGCTTTGAATAAATGAGCTGAGCAAAAAATAAAGGACAGAGACGGCAGCAGGGCAAGCCGAAGCTGTTAATTACCGGACGGGACAGGTGCTGCGGGCGAGGCCATCAAGACGATCAAGGCGATCGAGGCTTCGCCCCGCCATCCCGGCCAAACAGGACAGGAGCAGGAGGGCAGGCCCTATGGAGAGAAGCAAATATCCGTTATATTTTTCATTTCCGGCAGTCATCGTATTTTTACTGTTTTTCATTACGCCAACCATTATCGGTATCTATTACAGCTTTACCGACTGGAATATTAACGCCGATGCGATTAAGTTTATTGGACTTGAAAATTACAAGGAGCTGTTTAACGAGCCGCGCCTGAAGCAGGCTTTTATAAACACCCTTATTTTCGCCGCCGCCGTTACGCTGCTGCAAAATGCAGTTGGCCTCGCCTTGGCGCTATTGTTGAATGAAAAGCTGAAGCTGCGCAATCTGCTTCGGATGATCTTTTTTATGCCGTATGTTATTGCTCCGCTCGTCATCGGTTACATCTTCCGGGCGATTTATCATCCCGAGCATGGCATCGTCAACCAGTTTTTTGGGCTGCTGGGCATGGATTTTATGGTCCAGGATTGGCTGAATGATCCGCGCTTCGCGCTGTTCACCGTCATTATGACCGATATTTGGCGGGTAGCTGGCTTTTCGATGGTCGTGTATTTAGCGGGCTTGCAGTTCATTCCGAAGGATTTGACGGAGAGCGCATCCATTGATGGGGCGAACTATTGGACGCGGTTCAAGCATGTTGTTTTTCCGCTGCTCGCTCCGGCGTTCACGGTTAACGTGCTGCTGGCGATGATTGGCTCGATGAAGGTGTTCGAAATCGTAATGGTGCTGACCGAAGGCGGTCCGGGCTATACGACAGAAGTATTTTACACATACATCCGCAATACGTTCAGCTCAGGTGAAATGGGCTATGCGACGGCGATCAACATGCTGTTGTTCGTATTGGTGACGCTTGTCGGCATTCCGGTATTGCTGGCGATGAAGAAGAGGGAGGTGGAGATGTGAGAAGCCGAAAATATTCGCCTTTGCTGCTAGAGCTGCTTGCGATCTGCCTCGCTATGCTCATTCTCATTCCATTTTTTATGATATTCATTAACTCGTTTAAGGATATTCGGGAGTCGGCGCTGTTCGGGCTGTCGCTGCCAAGCAACTGGGTGTTCAGCAATTATAAAGAGGTATTTAATCAGGATAATCTACTGCGTGGTTTCAAAAATAGCTTCCTGCTGTCGGCGCTCGTCGTCGTCAGTGTCAATTTTTTCGCTTCGATGGCTGCATTCGTCATCCAGCGGCGCGGTGGGAAGTTTTTGCAAGGCGTCTATCTTGCCTTCATTATGGGACTGATTGTCCCGGTATCTATCATCCCGACGATTCGGCTAATGGATATACTGCACATCAAAGGAAGCTACTTAAGCATCATTATGTACTATACAGCGGTGCTGCTGCCGTTTGCTGTCTTTCTGCTCGTTGGGTTTATTAAATCGGTGCCGCGCGAGCTGGATGAGGCGGCGATTTTGGAAGGCTGCGGTTACTTCCGGCTATACTTCAAAATCATTTTACCCCTCATCAGCACAGTGCTCGTTACCGTCTCGATCGTCGTCATCGTGTCGGTATGGAATGATTTTTTCGGCCCGTTTTATTTGGTCACGGACAGCACGAAATGGACGATTGTGCTGCAAGTATTTAACTTTGTTACGCTGTACAGCACGAACTGGGGTGTCGTATTTGCCTTTATGATCGTTGTCATTACACCAGTGCTAATCATTTATTTGTTCCTGCAGCGCTACATTATTGACGGTCTGACGGCAGGCTCTGTGAAAGGCTAAGCGAATAAAAGAGGGCGACAGCAAAAGGGGGGCGAGGGTTATGCGCAAGGTCATGGTTGTGGACGATGAACGCTGGATACGGCGGGGACTTATTCAAATGATTCCATGGGAGGAGCTGGGGCTTGAGCTTGCCTGTGAAGCGGTTGACGGCGAAGAGGGCTACGAGCTGGCGCTGCTGCATAAGCCTGACCTGCTGTTTCTCGATATGCGCATGCCCGGCTTCGACGGCAAGGAGCTTCTTGGCCTGCTGGCCGAATCACTGCCGGACGTTGTGACGATCGTCGTCAGTGGCTATTCGGATTTCGAATATACGAAGGAGGCCATCCGCCATAAGGCGTTTGATTATTTGCTCAAACCGCTTAAGCGGGAGGAGCTGATTACGGTGCTCGGCAAGGCGCTGACGGTGCTGGATGAACGAGATAGGCGGCAAGAGCAGCAGCACCGGGACAGCCGGAGAAACTGGCTGCTGGACGTTTTGCTGCGCAGCGAACAGGCTGCACAGAGTCAGAACCAAGCGCATGCTCAGTCCCAGGCGGCAGGGATTGCACAGACAAGTACAGCTGTAAGGGCGGAGTGTTTGCCTGAGCTTCCAGGAGAGGGCTCAGGCAATAAAGTGCTGCTGCTGCTCGCTCAGCCGGACTATTATACAGAGCAGGCCGGCATTCAAGAGGCAGCTGGGAAAATAGAACGGTCGCTGCAGCAAAGCCAGCCCTTTTATTTTGAAGGAGGCTGGTCGTTTGTTGCAGCCGCCTCCCCTGTCAACCTCGGCGAAATAGCCATTTGCTTGTTCGGCAGCCGCTTCGAGCCTGTGGAGATACAGCGGCTTGCGATTTTGCTTCAAAGCATGCTGCATGAGGAGACGGGCACAAGCTACAGCATGATCGCCGGGAGCAAGCCTTGTCTTGCGAGTCAGCTTCCAGCTGTCTACAGCAAGCTCCAGCAGCGTCTGGATGGGAGGCAGCTGGGAGAAATAGCGATCATGGGATTCGTGGAGTGTGCATTTGAGCTGGAGGAGAAGCCGAGTAAGCAACAGCAACAGCAGCATTTGCCTATTGGTGCTGCAAATGCCGATTTTTATCCGGCGGAGCTGGAGCAAGCGTTTCTCGTGCAGCTGCAGCTTGGCAATGTGGAGCAGATGAAGGCGGAATTCAACCGTTTTTTCACAGCGCTTGCAGCCCCGTCGCGGACGGTGGATGGGCTGCGGCGCAGCGCCTCCATGCTGGTGCATGCACTGGAGCGGCAGCTTCAAGCGGCCGACACAAGCCTGGAGCAGCTGAGCGGGAAAAGCGCGCTCGCCTACATGGAGCTGATCCGGCTGCGCAAAGACCATGTATCGGTTAAGCGGCTGTTCGAGGAGCAAATATTGCCCGCTGTTGCTGCCCGGCGCGGCAGCAGCCAAGGGCGGCATGGCGAGCAGCTGGTCCGTGAAATCCAAAAGCTGATTGAGCTGCATTATGACCAGCCGCTTAGCCTGCCGCAAATCGCGGAAAGCCGCTTTTTGAATGCCGATTATGTAGCCCGTTTGTTTAAAAAAACGACGGGCAGCAATTTTATCGATTATTTAACTGAATACCGGATTGCGAAGGCGACCGAGCTGATGCGTTATCCGCAATATAAAAACTATGAAATAGCGGAGCTTGTCGGTTATGACGACTACCGTTATTTCAGTCAAATTTTCAAAAAGAAAACCGGGCAAACGATTGGCGAATACCGCGGCGCAGTTGGAAAAACGCCGCAATAAACGATAGGGGAGAGACTTGCGATGCAAACGAGACAAATACCAGATACGCTGACCCTTGCGGACAGAGCCGGACATGCGATGAATGCGATAGTTGGAATGGCAGACCGCGACTACAACGATATCCCTTTTTTTGCTGCAAACCTGATGAAGGAGCCAGCTAATCTGACACATGGGGACTGGGACTATGGCTCATCTCATGGTCGAATGGTGGACGGGATGATTTTGGCCCGCCATATGTCGGGGGAAACGTTTGGCAAGGAGACGGAGGAGAAATATCGTGCGAATCTGCTCTCTTTTTTCAAGGAAGATGGTCTTAGCTATCGCCAGACGAACCCGAATTTCAACTGGGAGCCGAATGCGAATCTGATCGACCAGCGCGCGGTCATTTTATCGCTAACTAGCTGGTTTATGGAGACGGGTGATCCGTTGGTGAAGGAGGCGGCAGATAACCATGTTGCGGCGCTTAAACGGATTGCGATTAAGGAGCGCGATGTGTGGTTTTATCCGGCGTCGGAGTATAAGGAAGGCGGCTGGCCTTCGTCCAATGGTATCATGCTTCGTCTTGCGCCAGATCCGGCTGCCTTCTGCGGACGGCTCGTTATGCCGCTGCTGAAATACCATGAGCTCACAGGCAATGCGGATGCGTTTGAGCTATGCCAGTTTTTCACCGCGCTCATCGTGCAGCGCAGCGGCGTGTTTAACGCCGACGGCAGCTTTAACGATGCGCTCGCTTACCGCAGCGGACATTTTCATACGAGGCTCGGCACGCTTGATGCGTTGGCGCGGTTTGGCGTATTCACAGGGGATGCGGCGCTGCTCAGCTTTGTGGAAAAAAGCTACGCTTGGGCGGTTACACAGTGTACCGCTTTCGGCTGGACGCCGGGCGACATGAAGGAGCAGGCCTACGAGCATGAAACATGCTCGCTGGTCGATCTAATCGCCACGGGCATTACGCTCGCGCAAAGCGGCTATACCCGCTACTGGGGAGTGACCGAGCGTTATATTCGCAATCACCTTACCGAATCGCAGCTGCTCGATATGGACTGGGTGAAGGAAACGGAAGACCGATCCGGCAACATTCCTGGACTTATTACGCATGAAAATATTGCAAAGCGGACACGGGGCGCTTTTGCCGGGTACTCGGCGCCGAATGATTTTTGCTGCAACGTCAACCATGGGCGGGGACATACGAATGATTTGCAAATTTGCTGCCTCGGCTCGGGCACGCGCGGGCTGTTCATGGGCTGGAGCAACACCGTTACTGAGAAAAAAGGTACCGTCAGCGTAAACTTCCTGCTTAACCGCAGCTCGGCGTGGCTCGATGTCGACAGCTATTTGCCGCATGAAGGCAAGCTGGTGCTGCATATCCACCGCGACATTCCGCGCCTGCAGGTGCGCATTCCCGAGTGGGCAGGCTTCGCGAAGGTAGCCTTTACCCGCGAGCTGGGCGGCAGCACGGAGCAGGGCAAAGGCAGTGAGCCGAGCCGCTGGGTGAATGAATGCTTCTTGCTGCTTGGCGCAGCATCCGCTGGAGAAATGATTACGATTACGTTCCCGCTTTCGCGCCGCCAGACGGTTGAAACTGCAATCGGACAAACGTTCATAACCCAGTGGCAGGGCGATGATGTCATTGGCATTTCGCCGGAAGGGGAGCATCATCCATTCTACAGCGGCAGAGAGGTATATGATAAAGCACCGATGCGCGAAGCCAGCATACGGCGAGTGGAGAACGAATTGGTCTGGTAGCTCAGCCAGTTTGCTAGTCTGTCAATTCTATAGAGCAGGTTAAAGTACAGGTTCAATAATTGTTCGAATGGGAGGCTGGGAGTATGACAACGGTAGTTGCGGTTTACACCGGACAAGGGCTTGCTGATCCGCTGAAGGCTGTGTTTCAGGAGGTGCTGCCGGGCGTGCGGCTGGTCAACATTATTGATGACAGCCTGATCGGCGATGTCGTCAAGGCGGGACATATTCCGGCGGGAGTGAGTAAGCGGCTGACGCAATATTTTCAGCATGGGGAGGAGCTGGGGGCGGATATTATTTTGAATACCTGCTCCTCAGTTGGCGAAGTGGCTGATGCTGCGCGGGGACAGCTTGGCATTCCGCTCGTTAAAATTGATGAGGCGATGACCGCCAAGGCGGCGGCCGAATACGACGCGATTGCGGTGCTGGCCACGCTGCCTTCAACTCTGGAACCGACGATGCGCTTTTTGGCGAAGCAGGCGGAAGCCATTGGCAAAGAGGTCACCATCTTGAATGGGCTCGCAGTCGGAGCCTTCGATGCGCTGGTAGGAGGAAACCCGGCGGAGCATGACCGCATTTTGCTGGAGACAGCGCTTGCGGTCAGCGATCAAGCGGATGTCATCGTACTTGCCCAAGGATCAATGGCTCGGATGGAGGGAGCCATACGGGAGGCGACAGGCAAGCCGGTGCTATCCAGCCCGCGGCTTGCTGCCGAGCAAATTAAGGAGATGCTGGCAGAGCGAGGGCTGCTTTAGCCGCAATGATTTTAGCATGAACAGCTACAGCAAGGGACAAAGGCAAATTTAGCGGGAGGGAAATAGCGTGGAAAAAGAGAGAGTAACGGCCGTCTATTTAATAGAGACACCCTATTCGCTGGAGCGTGCTGCCGAGGTGATTGCCGGCGAGCAATCGACGGGCACTTTTACAGCGGTGCCAGGCGAGACGGATCAGCTGAAAGAGCGGCATGGGGCGCGGATTGAACAAATTGTCGAGCTTCAGCCTGTATCCTCACAGGCGCTGCCGGGCTCCAAAACGCCGCTGGGTCATGACGGTCTTTATCGGCGCGGAGAGGTAACGGTTTCCTTTCCGCTGCACAATTTTGGGCCGTCCATTCCGAATTTAATGTCTGCAATTGCCGGCAATTTGTTCGAGCTTCAGGAATTGTCCGGACTGAGGCTGGTCGATTTGGAGCTGCCGGAAGCGTTCGCAGCAAGGTACCCCGGCCCGAAATTTGGCATCACGGGTACTCGGGAGCTAACCGGCGTGTATGACCGTCCGATTATAGGGACGATTGTCAAGCCGAGCATCGGGCTTCCTATGGCTGACCTCCAGCAGATGATTATGGACGTTTCGGCTGCTGGGCTTGATTTTATAAAGGATGATGAGCTGAATGCTAATGGAACTTATGCGCCTCTTGCACAGCGGGTCAGTGCGGTCATGGATGCCGTCAACCGGGCGGCTGACGCAACGGGCAAAAAAATCATGTACGCCTTCAACATTACCGGTGATATCGATGAAATGGAGCGTGGGCATGAGCTGGTCGTCAAGGCAGGCGGCAACTGTGTCATGGTCAGCATAATGAGCGTCGGATTGGCGGGGCTTGCCCACTTGAGCAAATACAGCGAGGTGCCGATTCACGGCCACCGCAATCAGTGGGGCATGATGACACGCTGTCCGATGCTGGGCTTCGCTTTTCCAGCTTATCAGAAGCTGTGCCGTCTGGCAGGAGCCGACCATCTGCATGTGAACGGTTTAGACAGCAAATTTTATGAAAGCAACAGCTCGGTTGTCAGCTCCATCCGCGCTTGTTTGAAGCCTATGTATGGCGGTTATGGGACGATGCCAGTCGTTTCCTCGGCACAATGGGCAGGGACTGCTCCGGCTACTTATGAAGCAACAGGGACGGTAGATGTGATGCATTTGGCCGGAGGCGGCATTTTGGCCCATCCGGGCGGGGCGGCGGCTGGCTTTGCAAGCATGAAGCAGGGCTGGGAAGCTGCCGTTCAAGGCATTCCGCTCGCTGAGTATGCAAGTCGGCATCCGGAGCTGCAGCAGGCTATAGCAAAATACGGAAAGGGCTGAGCGGTGATGGACAGAGCGGGATTAACGCATAAGCCAAACGATTGTGACACTAGCGGCAGCGACAGCGGCGGAAAGATGCCACTCAGCATAGGCACTAAGGGGGACACTGGGCAACGCCAGAAGGAGGCAAGCTCGGGTAGCTCCGGTGATCGGCTCCCGGCATCGCAGCGCCTGCTCAGCTACTATGGCGACGATTTCACCGGTTCTACCGATGTGCTGGAAGCACTGTTCCGAGCAGGTCTGCGGGCAGCGTTATTTCTGGAGCCGCCAAGCGAGCAGCTGCTTGCTAGCAAATTTGCAGATTTAGAAGCCATTGGAGTAGCGGGCATTGGACGCTCGCTGACGCCAGATGAGGCGGAGCGTGAGCTGCGTCCGGTACTAGAGCAGCTGCGAAAAATAGGGGCTGCCATTACGCATTACAAAATATGCTCGACATTCGATTCCTCCGCTGAAGTTGGCAGCATCGGCAAAGCAGCGGAAATTGGCCGCTCCGTGTTCGGTTCTGGCTATATTCCGATACTGGCGGGGGTTCCTTATTTAGGCCGCTATACGTTGTTCGGCAACCATTTTGCAGCGGCAGGCGGCGAGACGTATCGGCTTGACCGCCATCCGACGATGTCACGCCATCCGATTACGCCGATGGCGGAAGCGGATTTGCGCCAGCATTTGGCGCAGCAGACGGAGTTAAAGACGGCGCTGATGGATATTTTGGCGCTGGAGGGAGACATGTTCGAAGTGGGCGAACGGCTCGCTAAACTAGTAGAGCGCGAGCAGCCTGATCTCGTGCTGTTTGATGTGCTCGACGAAGCTAGGCTGGCAGCGGCTGGACAGCTGATTTGGGCGGAAGCCCAGCAGCGTGACGGCTTGTTTGCCATTGGCTCTTCTGGTGTGGAGTATGCGCTTGGGGCCTGCTGGCGCAAGCTTGGTCTGCTGCAGGAGCAGCCAGAAATTAGCGCTGCTTCTGCAGCAGAAGTTGAGCGTCTGCTCGTAGTATCGGGAAGCTGCTCGCCAGTTACGGAGCAGCAAATCAAGGCAGCGCTGGCAGCAGGCTTTGCAGGCATTCGCGTTCCGGCAGAGGAGCTGCTGGACGGGAAGAAAGGCGCGGCTGCGAGGCAGCGGCTGCTGAAAGAAGCTCGGGAAAAGCTGGCAGATGGGCGCAGTCTGCTGCTATATTCAGCAGAAGGTGTGGACGATCCAGGCATTCCGCGTTTCCGGGAAACGCTTGCCGCGCAGGGCTATGGGCCTGAGCAAAGCAGCCGCCTATTAGGCGCTTTGCTTGGAGCGCTGGCACGTGAGCTGATCATCGACGAGCAGCTTACACGCATCGTCATCGCTGGCGGGGATACGTCTGGTTATGTAACGCGCGGCTTGGGCATTTATGCACTGAAATGCGTGGCTGCACTAACGCCGGGAGCGCCACTATGCCGCGCTTTCTCGGAGGAGTCTGCGCTGGATGGGCTGGAGCTGGTGCTGAAGGGTGGACAAATCGGCGAACGGGATTTTTTCACCCGGATGAAGCAAGGGAGGACAGCATATGACGAATGAAAACGAGCAACTGCCAGATTATTGCAACTTAAACGTGCTGGAGCGCGGTTCATTGCCTCCACGCAGCGAGCTGATTCCATTTGACAATCCGGCAGCGGCGCTGCGTGGCGACCGAGAAGAATCGCCCTATTACAAGCTGCTTAGCGGGAATTGGCGTTTCCGCTACTTCGAATCGCCGCTGCATGGTCCAGAGGGCAGCCATTTGGATGCATGCGATGATACGGGTTGGGATAAAATTCCCGTTCCCTCCAATTGGCAAATGCACGGGTACGGACAGCCCCATTACAGCAGCTGTCCTTATCCTTTTCCGCTTGACCCTCCACATATTCCACTGCTCAATGCTACTGGCTGCTATCGTACCAGCTTTACAGTTCCAGAGCATTGGGAAAAGCGCCAAATTCGCCTCGTATTTGGCGGAGTTGATTCCGCCTTCCATGTATGGCTGAATGGCGAGCTGGTCGGATACAGTCAGGGAAGCCACCATATGTCAGAGTTTGATATTTCCTGCCTCATCCGTCCCGGTTGTAATTTGCTTGCGGTTCGCGTCTACCAATGGTGCGAGGGAAGCTATTTGGAGTCGCAGGACAAGTGGCGGCTAAGCGGCATATTTCGCGATGTTTATTTAACGGCACAGGCCGCTGTCACGATTGAAGATGTTCTGGTGCGAACTGTTTTTGTCCCCGATACTGCCTATCGGGAGGCGAGCTTGAGCTTGCAAATGACGCTCGCTCAAAGCAGTCTCTTGAGAAGTGCGGCGGAATCCGCCAACTTGACCGATTATACAGATGGAGAAGGCTTCCGTTTAAGCGTCGCCTTATTAGATGCGGACGGAGAAACCGTTGCAGAGCAATCGTTTAATGCGAGCAATCCAGACCCTTCTTGCCATTCTGATGCACGGGGTACAGGCAGCTATCCAACGTCCGATTCGCTTAAAGAGCTCAGAACGATTTCCGCCGAGATTCCTATTTCGGGGCCCCAGCTATGGACAGCAGAAACGCCTTATTTGTATGCGCTGTTATTGACGATATATGGGGCGGATGGAGAGGTAGCGGAGGTAAAGCGGCTTTCGGTTGGCTTTAGGGATATTCGAATTGAAAAAGGCAAGCTGCTCATAAATGGACAATCTATCGTTATCCAAGGCGTCAACCGCAACGAATTCCACCCGCAATTAGGGTATGTAACGACGCCTGAAGCGATGCTGCAGGATATAACGCTGATGAAGCAGCATAACATTAACACGGTCCGGCTGTCCCATTATCCGAACGATTCGCGCTGGCTCGATTTATGCGACCAATTCGGCTTGTACGTTATAAACGAAGCGGATTTGGAGACGCATGGGTTTCATTTTATGGACAATGAATCTTATTTAAGCAAACATCCCGACTGGCGGGAGGCGTATTTACATCGTGCGCAGAAAATGGTTGGACGCGATAAAAATCATCCTTCTATCATCGTATGGTCGCTTGGCAATGAGTCAGGCTACGGTGAAAATCATGATGCAATGGCGGAGTGGATACGCAGCGTCGATCCGACAAGGCCGATTCACTACGAGCGGGCTTATGAAGCCGCAGTCGTTGACATCGTCAGCTCCATGTACCCTTCGGTCGACATGCTCATAGAAGAAGGCAGGAAGCCGGATGAACGCCCTTATCTCATGGTCGAGTTCGGTCATGCCATGGGCAATTCCACGGGCAATTTGCAGGAATATTGGGATGCGGTGTACGAATATCCACGACTGCTGGGCGGCCTTATTTGGGAATGGTCAGATATGGGCATTTTACAGCAAAACGACGGCGAACCAGCGTTTTACGCCTATGGCGGCGACTTTGGCGATGCCCCGCACAGCGGACCATTTTGCATGGATGGGCTGCTGTTTCCAGACAGAAGCGTTAAAGCGTCCCTGCTGGAATACAAGAAGATCATTCAGCCGGTGAAAATAAAGCCGGATCCCGTCCAGCTTGGCCGGGTTCACCTTAGTAATCGCTACAGTTTTTTGTCGCTGGAGCATTTGAAAGGGCATTGGCAGCTGCTGCGCAGCGGTACGGCGATTGCGCAAGGCGAGCTTGCACGCTTGCATACGCTGCCGGGCGGAGAAGAGACGCTAATCATTCCTCTGCCTTCGGAGCAATTGAAGGAAAAGGGCGAATATGCGCTGCATATCTGCTTTACAGAGCGTAATAGCAGCTTGTGGTGTGACGCTGGCCATGAGACAGCTTGGGCCGATTTGCTGTTTGAGGAGGCGGGTTGGTCCCCGCAGGAAAAGGCTACAGCGTATAACGCTAATGCTGAGTTTTCTAGTACGGTCCGTCTAGTGGCAGCCGATGCTTCCGAAGGGATTCCCATGCACATGCATCCTCAGTATCAAAATTTGCAGCGGGAAGACGGCAAGCTTGTATACCGCATAAGCGGGAACGGGTTGCAAGTAGACATCGATCAAATGACAGGCACAATTAGCAATTGGCTTTATCATGGCGATGAGCTGCTGCTTGCAGGCCCACAGCTGCAGCTATGGCGCGCCCCGCTTGACAACGATGTCCATTTGGCGAAAGAATGGGTGAAAGCTGGTTATGACCGGCTCCAGTGGCAACTGCGCCGATTTTCAATAACTGCTGGCAACAATGGCAGCGTTATAGCAACAGCTGACGCAATTATTGGGGCAAAAGGCGAGCCAGCAGCTTTCCGCAGCAGGATGGTCCACCAAATGAATGCTGACGGCTCCATAGGCGTGGAGACCACGCTTGAACCGCTTGGAAGCGAGCTGCCGCCGCTGCCGCGTTTTGGCCTTGAGCTGCGCCTCCGTGACGGCTATGACCAGTTTAGCTGGTATGGCAGAGGCCCTCATGAATGTTACGCTGACCGCAAAGAAAGCGGCAAGCTTGGAATTTACAGCGGTACGGTAGCGGAGCAATTTGTCCCCTATGTGAAGCCCCAGGAAAACGGCAATAAGTGCGATGTGCGCTGGGCGAAGCTTAGGGATGGGCAAGGTGCTGGAATCGGTATTACGGGCAGCGAGCTGTTTAACATTAGCGTCCACCATTATTCCACAGAGGATATGTCGCGCACCAGCCACGTGCATAAGCTAACCAGGCTGCCAGAAACAATCGTCAAAATCGACGCCAAGCAAAGCGGCCTCGGCAATCATAGCTGCGGCTACGCGCCGACGCTCGATGCTTATTTAATAAAGCCGCAGCCGATGAAGCTATCCATTATGCTTTTTCCGTTAACGAATGCTTAGGACGAAGGATGAACTCCAATAAACGAACACTGCACTAAAAAAATAACAGGGAAAGGCCGATCCGGTTGCCGGGTCGGCTTTTTTTGCCATTCCGTGCCCTTCATGTTATTTGGTTCACATTCAGTTCATAAACGAGGATTAACATCCATCTATAAACCGTTACAGGGAGGCACTACTAATGACAGTAAATGATCGATACAAAGAAGAGCTATGGAAAAATAGCGGGGAGTGGGCGGTTGAAGCACGTGGGCTTGTGAAGACATTCGGCAATAACCGCGCAGTGGATAGCGTAGATTTGAACGTGCGGGCCGGAACCATTTATGGTGTGCTTGGCCCTAATGGAGCAGGCAAAACAACGACCATCAGAATGCTGGCTACACTATTGCGCCCCGATGCTGGCTCGGCACGCATTTTCGGGTACGATGCAGCGAAGGACCCGCAAATCGTGCGGCAATTGATCGGGGTGACAGGTCAATACGCATCCGTCGACGAAGCGCTCAGCGCTACGGAAAATTTGGTCATCTTTTCCCGGCTGCTAGGGCTTGGGCGGGCAGAGGCGCGCCATAGGACGGAGGAGCTGTTGGAGGAATTCGGGCTGACGGAAGCAGCAAAACGTCCATTGAAGCATTTTTCCGGGGGCATGCGGCGTCGGCTGGATTTGGCAGCCAGTCTCATTGCACAGCCGCCGCTTATTTTTCTCGATGAACCGACGACAGGACTTGATCCGCGTACACGTACGCAAATGTGGGATACGATCCGCCGGCTGGTGAAAACCGGTTCGACAGTGCTGTTAACAACGCAATACCTGGATGAGGCTGACCAGTTGGCTGACCGAATTGCGGTCATTGATCGCGGCCAGGTCGTAGCAGAAGGGACGGTCGATGAGCTGAAAACATCAGTCGGCACCTCCTCGCTGCAGCTAAAAATCCAAAATCCGCAGGACATCGCGGCCACTCGCCAAATTGTGGAACAAGTGTTTAGGGTCGAGTCTGTTGTATCAGCGGAAAATGCAAAAATTACGGCACCGCTGGCGGATGTCGACAAAGTTACCGACCTGCTTGTAGCTCTTCGGGAGGCGGGCATTTATTTGGCGGAGATGAGCGTACAGAAGCCTACACTTGACGAGGTATTTTTAACCATTACAGGCCATGGCGTGAAAGATAGCCTTTCATCGCTATCCGATCAATCAAATAAAAAAGAGGGGACAGCCGTATGAAAAGCGCGTCGATCCAAACACGTCATACTCGCCAGTTGAAGAAACATACAAGCTTGGGACAGTCGATTCGAAATTCGCTCACGATGGCCTACAGGGGATTATTAAAAATTCGGCGCACACCGGAGCAATTATTTGACGTGACGCTTCAGCCCATTATTTTCACATTGATGTTTGCTTATATTTTTGGCGGTGCCATCTCAGGAAATGTCGTTGATTATTTGCCGGTTATCATTCCTGGTATTTTGGTGCAAACCGTAATTACGACGTCGATTGTCACGGGTGTTCAGCTGCGGGAGGATATGGATAAAGGCGTATTTGACCGCTTCAAGTCCCTTCCGATTGCCCGAATTGCTCCACTTGCGGGAGCTCTGCTGGCGGATACGGTTCGCTATACGATTGCGACTGCATTAACCTTTTCCATGGGCTATATTTTGGGGTATCAACCTGAAGGCGGCTTAGGCTACGTCGTTATTGCGGCCCTTCTTGTCATCGTATGTGCTTGGGCGATTAGCTGGATTTTTGCTTTTTTTGGCGTCATTTCCCGTACAGCATCCAGCGTTCAGGGGATCTCGATGATCGTGTTGTTTCCGCTCACCTTTGTGTCCAACGCCTTTGTGCCGGTTGACACCATGCCAGGCTGGCTCCAGTGGTTTTCAAGCATCAATCCGGTTTCCCATTTGGTTAGTGCCGTACGGGAGCTTGCCAACAACGGTGCAATTGGCGCAGATTTTGTATTTTCGCTAGTCGGCGCAGCCGTCATTGTCGCGATCTTTGCTCCGCTAACGGTAAGTGCCTATATGCGCCGGACATAGAGGTTAAGGCGTTCAGGTTTACGGAAATCGTGAAAGGTTGATAAAATAGGATAAAGGCGGTGAACGGGATGACCCGAATATTAGTCGTTGATGATGATCCGCATATCCGAGAATTAATTGGTCATTTTTTGCGGCAGGAAGGCTTTGAGGTCGCTCATGCCGTTGATGGCCTGGATGCGCTGCGGATGCTTGCCGAGGTAAAGGCGGATATGGTGATCCTTGATATTATGATGCCAGGCATGGACGGATGGGAGCTGTGCCGCAAGCTGCGGGAGCAGACGGACCTGCCGCTGCTGATGCTGACGGCCAAAGGCGAAGCGTCTCAGATCGTAAAGGGCTTTACGCTAGGAACAGATGACTATTTGGTGAAGCCATTTGATCCATCCGTGCTTGTCGCCCGTGTGAAATCTTTATTCAGGCGATACCGGATTCAATCCTCACAAGCGGTCATAATAGGCAATGTGACGCTGCGCCGCGATACGTTCGAGTGCCGCGTAGGGGAACAAGATTTGACCTTGCCGCTTAAAGAGTTCGAGCTGCTGTTTAAGCTCGCCAGCTATCCCCGCAAGACGTTCACGCGCGATCAGCTGATTGAGCAGATTTGGGGCTTCGATTATGAGGGCGATGAAAGAACCGTCGATGTGCATATAAAGCGGCTGAGGGAGCGTTTTCCTGAGGAGCAGCATGGCTTTCGCATCAGCACGATCCGGGGACTAGGCTACCGGCTGGAGGTGCAGTCGTGAACCAGAAGCCAAGCCTCCTCCATCTGGCGATGAATTTTACGATTGCCTTGTCGGCATTGCTCGCCTGCTGGATCATTTCTTTTTATATAACAAAGTCCGTTTTTTCGGCAGTGGCATGGGCCCCGCATGACTTGCTAAGTTTTCTCATAAATGCGGTGCTCGGTTTTTGTATCTTTGGGGTGGGCATCGCCATTGTAGGCAAGTTTTTTCGGCGGAGGGAGCATTACTTTCTGGACGACATGCTTGAAGCATTAAAACGTATTTCACAGGGCGACTTTCGCGTCAATCTGGAGTGGGAGTTCGGCAGAAACAATGAACAGCAGCGGCATCCCTATGTGCAGCTTGTTGACAGCATCAATAGCATGGCAGCCAATTTGAAGGAGATGGAGGAGCTTCGGCAGGAGTTCATCTCGAACGTATCGCATGAAATCGGCTCGCCGCTTACATCGATCAGCGGTTTTGCCAAGGCGCTGAAGAATGACAAGCTGGATGTAGAGCAGCGGCAGCGGTATTTGACCATTATTGAAACGGAGTGCTTCCGTTTATCGAAGCTTAGCGATAATCTGCTGAAGCTGGCCGTTCTGGATTCGGAGAGACAACCGTTCCATCCGACCACTTATCGGCTGGATAAGCAGCTTGTATCGCTTATTCTCGCTTGTGAGCCGCAGTGGGAGGAGAAGAAGATCGAGATGAGCGTGGAAGCAGACGAGCTGGAGATCAGCGCGGACAAGGACCTGATGAGCCAAGTTTGGCTGAACCTTATTCATAATGGCATCAAGTTTACGCCTGAAAGCGGGAAAATAACGATTTCCCTCTCGCGTACCGAGGAGCATGCGGTCGTCTGCATCGCAGATACGGGGCCGGGAATTGACGAGCAGGATTACACGCGTATTTTCGAGCGTTTTTATAAAGCGGATAAATCACGTGTCCGTGCCGTAGGAGGCAGCGGCCTCGGGTTGTCTATTGCCCATAAAATTATGGAGCTCCATCGCGGCTCAATAGCCGTGCAGAGCAAGCTGGGAGAAGGGACTGAATTTACCGTTTCTTTGCCACTGCCATTTGATCGTGCTGAAGCTTAGATTAATATGGTAAAAAGAAGCGACTTTCATAAAAATAAGTAGAATCGTCACCCTGATTGGCCTATAATATGGATATGATGCCATTTTGCTAAGGATAACGAATTGGCAGAGAGTGTTGAATAGCTGGTGATGGCGTTTAAACAATAGCCGGATTGCCCTTGCATGTTTATGGGGTAATCCGGTCATTTATGTTGAAAAAGTATTTATCCTATTTAAAAATGGAAAGAATGGGACGGTGCTAGATGCTTATCAATCTTTCACAACAAATGAAAAGGATCGTCGCTGTTAGTGTCACTTCCTCCATTCTCGCCTGCGGCTTGCAGGGAGGAACGGTTGTTTTTGCTGAGAAGCCTGTCATTAGCAGTACCACCCCTATGTATGGAGTAGCCTCTGCTCCAGCTGTCAAACCATTATGGAGCTTGCCGCTTGCGAAATTTGATCAGGATGGCAGAGCTATAACGGCGGCATTTGCAGAGGAGGGACGACTGTTCGCCCTTGTGGATGGGGGGCAGCTTGCTGCTTATGACGGCAAAAGTGGGCGAAAGCTGTGGAAATATGGTTCTGGATTGAGGCCTGTGCTCGCCTATAATCAAGGCAGCTTGTATGGTCTTACAACAGATGGCGCAGTCATTGCTGTTACCAAAAATGGCAGCAAGCAGTGGACGACAGCAATTCGTGCCGATAAAGCGGATCAGATCATTCCGGTCGGAGATACGATTTATGTGACGCAAAATTTAACTCTTTTTGCATTAGAACGGGCAACGGGCAAGCTTCGCTGGAAATTAACGGAGAAGGAGAACCAATACTCCTCAGGATCAAATAATATTATCGTAAGCAAAGGTGTTGTGCTTCGCAGTTATTTGGTTCAAGGCGCTCTTACTTCTAATCAGATTAATGCCTACGATCAGGCA
The DNA here is from genome assembly GCF_059609455.1 of Paenibacillus liaoningensis. Classification (NCBI taxonomy): domain Bacteria; kingdom Bacillati; phylum Bacillota; class Bacilli; order Caryophanales; family Paenibacillaceae; genus Paenibacillus; species Paenibacillus liaoningensis. The sequence continues at coordinate 15,560 of NZ_JCAALU010000021.1, read as the reverse complement.
ACAGGCAAAAAGCTTTGGACGTCATTTGCCCAATTTTCCCCGCTCTTGGTCAAGGACGGGCTGGTTTATTCGGTCATGGACACGTTCATGAGGGGAGATGACGATTCCATCAATAGAAGCTTGCATATCGCAGTTCTGGACTTGTTGACTGGGAAGAAGAAAGGCGAGCGAGTTTACAACTGGATGGTAGAGCCTGAAGTGCCTGGACAAATTGAATTCGGCGGTGCTAATGGCTCTGCATTTCTGAATGGCAATGACCTTTATATTTATCAGGGAAAAGCGGTTGCCAAATATAATTTCGCCTCCTATACCCCTAACGGTAAAGCCGTTCAGAAGTGGAATGCGCCTAATCCGAAAGAATATCAACCGCTCTATAGCATTTATGGCGGCAAACTGCTCTATCAGAGCTTCCGCGATAATTCCATTCTCGCTCTAAAGACGACGAGCGGACAAGAAATCCATTTCCCGAGCGGTATTAGTCCCGTGCAGACGGACTTATTTGCCAACGGCCTGTTTGTCGCTCGCGCAGACGGAACGCTGGATGCGTATAATTTCGCAACTACAAAGCCCGTTTTCAGCGTGAAGACCGGCTCGGGCGAATTTGATCCGACGCTGAAGTCAGGCGATATGATCTATGTACGCTCTGGCGGGACGCTGCATGCCGTAAAGCTGCCTGCAACTCTAACAAAGAGCTAGATAGATGAGATGGGCAAATAGACGCCTCGTTGAGAGTGCGTCTATTTAGGGTGTGTATGCAAACAAGAGTCGGCCTGCTGCGCTTTGCTTAGCGCTTATTCGAGGCCAATCTCATCTGACGATTCAAGAATTAAGGAACCGCAGCACGCGATTACGGCTAAGAGCAATGTTGCAAAGACTACTGTGGATGAGGCCATACGGCGTGGATGCTCGCTACTTTTTTTGCAGGACTGAGGTTCCGCTATTCTGGATTTTTATCCTATTTTAGGCTGCATGCGGACAGGAGATCCGCTATTGCCCTCATTTTCCCGTCAAAATGGCGATTGACAGCCCATTAGCGGCTCCTGAGTCCGCAGCCTGCTCCATTCCCTTGATTTTGTTGAAATAGCGGCTGCTGTGTCCGCCAAGTTTATTTTCGTGTTTTGTGCAGGGAGTAAATCGGGGTCATTTCCGAAACTGCGGCGGAAAGTGTTCCGGTGTCCACCAAGTCTAGTTAAGTGTAGGTTAGGATAGGGTGTGACCTTCTGCAATGAAGGGCATGGAGCTGCTTTTCCTCCGCAAAAACAGACATTTTTCTACAAAATCTCCGCTTGCAATCGGAAATCAGACAGAAGTACGATAAAGGTATTCTTGTGCCCAAAATGAAACGAACAGGAGCGCTGTCCATGTACAACATTTTGCTTGTGGATGATGAACCGGGCCATTTGGCGGGGCTATCCAAAATGCTGCAAAAGCTCCGCCCTCAATATGCGATTTCTATAGCGCGCAATGGAAAGGAAGCGCTATCAAAATGCCAAGAGCAGCCATTTCAGCTGATCATTTCCGATATCCAAATGCCTCTGATGAACGGTCTCGAATTTCTGGAGCAGCTTCCCCCGGCGAATCAGCCGCAGAAATTTATTTATTTGAGCGGCTATGACTATTTCGACTATGCCCAAAAAGCGATAGGGCTCGGCACCTTTGATTATTTATTAAAGCCTGTCGATCAGGAAAAATTCGCGCTTGTGCTGGAGAAGGCCGAGCGAAGCCTTCGAACCGAGCAGGAGGCACAGCTGGCGAATAGCCGGCTTGAGGTTAAGCTGAACACAATTGCGCCATTGTATCGCAGCCGTGTAATGAAGGAATGGCTGCATAATCAAGCGTTATCCAAAGCAGAGAGCAAAGAGCTGGAAGAATGGCTTGGCTTCGGCGGCCCCGGCATTTTGCTGTTAACCGAAATTCGGCTGCGCAGCAAGGCAGCGTGGGAGCCGGAGGATATGCTTCTTCCCCGAGTCCAGCAGCAATTGGAAGCTTGCCTGCAAGCATCGGGTAGCTCAACCAGCAGCATTCCGCTGTATGAAGGGGAGGGGGGCAGTCATGGCAGGCTGATTACAGTAACGAATGCTTCAATCAGCGCGGAGCAGCTGCAGGCGCTGCAGCAGAAAATGCAGCAGGCGGTTCCCAGCTCCTATCAAATTACGCTTGGCGTGAGCAGTCACGCGGAGGATATGCTAGTTTCCGCTTCGCAGATGTATGCAGAAGCAGGGTTAGCTTTATCGGAAAGCTTCTATGTGGAGCAGCAGACCGTATTCCATGCCCGGCAGACGAACGTGAGTGCTGAGCTTGCGCTTAAACTGGATGCCCGGCACGAGGCCTTGCTGCATGAGGCCGTTGTTCATGAACAGGAGCAAGGGCAGTTTAGGCTTATCGCAGGCGAGCTGCTGCACAAGCTCCTTGGGGAAGCAGGCAGCGGGCTTCCGCAGCCAGAGCGGCTGACGCTTTGCGTCCAGAAGCTGCTTGTACGGTTGTCCGAAAACTTAACGATGCCAAAGCATCAGACGCTGGAGGAGTGGAGGGGACGTATGGAACAGGCATTAGGCGAAGCTGCCAGCCTGAGCGCTCTCCAAACCGTCATTTCAGAACAGCTTGGCTTGCTGGCAACTGCTCATGCCGAAGCCAAGCGGGATCATAAGGAGCAGTTGATTTACAAGTGTATCGCATATATTGACGAGCATTACATGGAAGATTTGTCACTGGAGTCGGTTGCGGCCGTTTTTCATTTTAATGCCAGCTATTTCTCCCAATACTTCAAAAGCAAGCTAAACATCAATTTCAGCCAATATGTTACGCAGGTTCGGCTCACGAAAGCGAGACAGCTGCTAGAGGAAAGCAACGATAAAATTTATCAGGTAGCTGGAAGCCTTGGCTATCATGATGTGAAATATTTTAATCGCGTATTCAAAAAGGAATTTGGACTGACGCCAGAGGAATATCGGTCGATAGCCCGTCATATGAAGCGCTCCTGACCCGAGGTCAGAAGCCGGAGGAAGCAGGGAGCATTTTGCGGAAAATTCGCGAGCGTGTACGGGATATGAAGTTCAGAACGAGGCTCATTTTGTTTTTTGTGCTGTTGATTACGCTTCCATCTGTGCTAAACGGCATCCTGCATTACAGTGCAAGCTCTGACATTATTGTCACGAATGCGCGCGACAGCATGCTGGAAATTGTGAAAAAAAACAATGAAATCGGCGATATTGTGTTCAGCAACATTGAAGAGCGCACCGTTTCACTCATCTCTGACCCGGACTTATACCGGCTGTTCAACCGCCCTAAGCCGCAAAATGATTACGAGTTGGTCCAGATGGACCGGCAGGCAACGGTTATTTTGAATAAATATTTTGGACATGATCAGGATTTGTATACCGCTCAGCTTGTGACGAGCTATTTCAGCTTTGGATCAGGCAGCGGCATGTATACGTCCTCCTCCCCGTTCGTCTCGGCGGATCCGCAGGGCTTCCGCAAGTCGGCCATTTATAAGGAAGTGCTGGCCAGCAGAGGCAGCCTAATTTGGGTACCCACCTATGATTTAACCCGCGCTTTCCAACAGGAGGCGCTATATGACATGGATGCCAAGTTCCGGATGGTGTTTTCCTGCGCCCGCCTGCTCAACAGCTCCCCGATTATTGACGGTGCCATTTACAATTGGCCAGAGCATGTCGAGCGACCGGTGCTGCTGCTTAATTTCAATGAATCCTTTTATCAGCGCAGTGTGCAGCAGAGCTTGTCCGCGGTTCAAGGCTCCTATTTTTATATCGTCTCCAAGGATGGAAAGATCGTAACGCATCCCGAGCTAAGCAAGCTCGGTACAGCTGACCACAATCAATGGTACAAGACAGAGTTTCGGCAGCCATTCGGCACTTCGCTCGTTAAGGAAAACGGGGAGGATGTACTGATCAGCTACGATACTTCTCAGGTTACAGGCTGGGTGACGGTTAATGTGACGCCGTACAAGCAGCTGCTTGGCAATTTGCCAGCCATTCGCTATATGGATATATTATCAGGCGTGGCACTGCTCATTATTTCAATCGTTATTGCCTCCTTTATCGCAGGGCGCCTGACCCAGCCGATCAAAAAAATGCTGGTTGCCATTCAAATGACCGGAGCAGGCGATTTCACAGCGAAAATTCCTGACCAGCCGCAGCTGGAATTCCGCATTTTAACGAAGAAATTTAATGTGATGAATGATAAAATACGCGAGCTGATTCAAGAAAACTACGAAAGCCGGCTGCGGGAGAAGGAAACGGAAATTATGGCGCTTAATCTCCAGCTGAACCCGCATTTTTTGTACAATACGCTTAATATTATTAACTGGATGGCGATTGATCGGGATGAGCCCGCCATTAGCCGAATGATCGTCAGCTTGTCGTCCATGCTGCAATACACGGTGAAAAACAAGCAGGAAATGGTACGGCTGCGCGACGATTTAAATTGGCTGCAAAGCTACACGCATATTATGGAAAATCGCTTTGATGGCATTTTTAAAGTGGCCTATGATTTAGAGGGCGTGCCAGAGGATAGCCTCGTTCCGAAGCTTTTTCTCCAGCCGCTCGTGGAAAATGCGATGATTCATGGCTTTGAATCCGGTGAACCGGGCGAGCAGGGCGGTCTTGTGAACATTAGCGGCCGGATGGTGGAGGACCGATTGTTGTTCGAGGTCAGCGACAATGGCAAAGGCATGAGCCCGCAGCAGGCGGCGGACGCACGGAGCAAGGAAGGTGCAGGAATCGGAATGAGCAACGTCATTTCGCGTCTGGCGTTGCTGTATGGCGAGCAGGCTGAGCTCCGTGTGCGCTCTAAACCCGGCGAAGGCACGACGATTACCGTCGTCATTCCCTTGCAGCGCTGAAGCTAAAGGCTAGTCAGTATGGTAAAATAGACTTTCAAAATATTTGCGAGGGTGCAGGCAGTATTGCCTTGCTGTGGGGAGGAACAGGCACGATGAAATTTGAACAAATCACTTTATGGACAAGCAGGCTGGAGGCCCTGTATTCCTTTTATAAGGAGCAGCTTGGTTTCCCGGTGCTGGACCGAAACGAGCAGTCCTTCACGGCAGCAATTGGCAGCACACAGCTCACTTTCCGGGGGACAACGGACCATACCGACCCCTTCTATCATTTTGCAATCAATATACCGGAAAACAAGCTTGCGGAGGCAAAAAGCTGGCTAAAGGGAAAAGTGGCGCTCATTGAGGAGCAGGGCAGAGACGAAGTGTTTTTCACATCATGGGATGCAGGGGCCGTTTATTTCGCCGATCCCGCTGGAAATATTATCGAATTTATTGCCAGGCATCAATTGAAAAATAGTACCGAGCATCCGTTTGCCCTCTCGGATTGCATTGAAATTAGTGAGCTCGGCATTGTTACCGCTGAGGTCATCCCTGCCGTTCGGGAGCTGAACGCTTTAGGCATACCCAATTGGCGTGAGGATAGCGAGGGACTAACTCCTGTCGGCGATGAGCATGGGCTGTTTATTGTGGTGAAGCAAGCCCGGGAATGGTATTTCTCAGGCGGCAGGCAGGCGCAGTTTTATCCGGCAGAAGTGGTAGTCGCTTCAATAGGACGAATAGAATTTCCGGACATTTCGCAAATTCACTTGCTTCATACTTAAACGATTGTTTATAAACGGATATCGATCTGAAATTTCCATCAGATACATATTCGGATAATTATTCAATTTATTTGATTTTATGTATCATGAATAGGGTGTTATAGGTATATTTTCTGAATAGTCTGAATTCAATAGGTTAGTTACATAAATATAATTATGTAAACAAAAAAGAAGGCGGAATGGTGAGCGCGCGATGAAAGCATTTATTTTTGACATGGATGGCGTCATTATTGATAGTGAACCGCTGCATTTTGAGGTGGATTTGGAGACGATGGAGCATCTGGGCTTCAAGGTCACGCAGGACGACCTGGAAAAATACGTGGGCATGACAAATCCGGCCATGTGGCGTCTTATTCGCGTGGAATATGGCATGGAGCAGACGGTGGAGGAGATCATTTCTTACCAGCTGCGGCGAAAAATAGAGGAGCTTCGCGCTCGTGATTTTGCGCCAATTGCGGGTATTTTGTCCCTTCTTGCCGAGCTCAAGCAACGGAACCTGCCAATCGCTTTAGCGTCTTCCTCCCCGCGGATTTTTATTGAAGAAGTGCTGCGCAAGTTCGATATTACCGATTATTTTGCAAGTATCGTTAGCGGAGAAGAGGTGCCGAGCGGCAAGCCAGCTCCCGATGTATATTTGGAGGCAGCTCGTCAGCTTGGCGTATTGCCAGCGGATTGCGTCGTTTTGGAGGATTCCCGCAACGGGGTCATCGCAGCGAAAGAGGCGGGCATGCGCTGCATCGGCTATATTAATATTCATTCAGGCGATCAGGATCTTTCCCGTGCCGATTGGATCGTTAAAGCCATTAAGGATATTCCATTGTCCCAATTATAAGGAGGCTTCACTTGTTGAATATATGGATGACTACCCCCGAGCTTGTGGAGCACGTTGAGAACTCCGAGCTTGTCTATATGCTGGATCGAATGAAGGCCATTCAGGAACGGGAGCATAACCCGATGGGAATAGCGCTGCAACGCTTCGGCCCAGCAGTGGCTATTGCCAGCCGAGCAATGCCATGGCCGCAATTTAATACGGTTAAAGGCTTTGGCCGTGCAGGTGCAGCGCAGCTGGATGAAGTGCTAAAGTGGTATAAAGAGCAGGGCGGGAGCCCACAATTTGAAATTGTGCCTTCGCGTACAGATGGGGAGACGCTGCTGGCGCTGGCCAAGCAAGGGTTTTATCAGACGGGCTTTCATGCGAGTATGGCAGGAAGCATTGCTGAAAAAACCGACGGGAAGTTGGAGCAGCATCTGACGGGTATTGACGTACGCAGGCTGAGTGAGCATGAGGTTGAGCTTTACGCAGAGCTGCATGCGCTGGGCAGCGGGCTGCCGATATCAGGAAAAAATCACATTGCCGACAATAATCGCATGCTGTTCAGCCGGGAAGGCTGGCAGTTTTATGCTGCTGAGATCGATCATATCGCTGTTGGGGTCGGCGTCATGCATATCCATGAACATATCGCATCCCTTACATTTGCCGCTACAATGCCGGAATATCGCATGCGAGGTGTTCAAGCGGCTTTAATTGCAGCGCGCTTGCGTGCTGCTGTCCAAGCGGGCTGCAGCCTCATAGTAGGACAAGCCGCCTATTGCTCTAGCAGCCAGCGGAATATGGAGCGCGCTGGCATGCGCCTTTGCTATACGCGCAGCACATGGAGCAGGCTGCCCTCTATGTAAATCTGTCTCTTGTCTAGCTAAAGAAGAGAAGGCAGGAAGCCAAATTCTAAATTCTAAAAAAATAAGGCAGCAAACCGTTCTTTGACGGTCTGCTGCCTTATCCTTTGCCCTTCGCTTCAAAGTTCAGGCAAGGCTTCCCGGAGGAAGCTAGCACAACTTGGCTTGGCATCGCCTGCGATTTAAAGCCGAACGCCCTGCAGCCTCTTGGCGCGCCGGGGTCCCAAGTTACATAATAATGGCGGCATTTCATGCAATTCATGCGCTCCTGCTCTGTCATTACAATAAATCATCCTTCTATGAATAAGATGCTAACGTTTATTATAGCATTTCTCAGAATGAAACGCGCCGCGCCGCCAGAGGGATGCGACAGCCGTTTCACCTTGAAATATAGGAAAGGATATCCTAACGTTATCCTTTCTCTATATTTCTCGGACTGAAACGTGCCACGCCGCCTATGGACGGCGACAGCCGTTTCACCTTGTTTTGTGCTATAATGGCAAAAGGTTTATGGATTTAGTTAATGGAGGGATTATTTTGTCTGGAATGATGAACAACAAAAAAATCGTAGTCATGGGCGTCGCGAATGAGCGCAGCATTGCTTGGGGAATTGCCAAGTCGCTGCATCGGGAAGGGGCTCAGCTTATTTTTACATACAGAAAGGAACGCTCTTTCGAGAAGCTGAAGGGCTTGCTGGAGCAGACAGGCATTACGCCACTGCTGACGGTACCTTGCGACGTATTGGATGATGAAAGCATAAGCGCAGCTTTTGCCCATATTAAAGAGCAGGCGGGAAGCATTGATGGAATCGTGCATTCCCTTGCTTTTTCGGATAAAGACGAGCTTAAGGGCGAGTACCTGGAAACGTCGCGTGAAGGCTATCTGCTCGCGCAAAATTCCAGCGCTTTTTCCCTTGTGGCGATTGCCAAACAGGCGAAGGGTGTCATGTCCGAGGGCGGCAGCATCGTTACCCAATCCTATATTGGCGCAGAGCGCGTCGTGAAAAATTATAATGTTATGGGCGTTGCCAAGGCAGCGCTTGAAGCAAGCGTACGATATTTGGCGGAGGATCTTGGCAAATATAATATTCGTGTTAATGCGGTTTCTGCTGGCCCGATTAAAACCCTATCGGCAAAAGGCGTTTCCGGCTTCAATGACATTATGCAGACGATCGAAGAACGTGCGCCGCTGCGGCGCAATATTGATCAGGAAGAAGTCGGCGATGCGACGCTATTCCTTCTTAGCCATCTGTCACGCGGAATAACTGGCGAAGTGCTGCATGTCGATGCAGGCTATCACATATTAGGCTTGTAACTTTAAAACGGTACGCAGAGAGCGGAGGGAAACGTTTGAACGTCAAGCAATTGGCAGCAGAGAAAGCCGTCCAGCTTGTGCAAGATGGCATGCTTGTTGGGCTTGGAACAGGAACGACAGCGTATTGGGCGATTTTGAAGCTGGCACAAAGAATGAAGCTCGAAGGACTGGACATTAAAGCCGTTGCCAGCTCCAAGCAGTCGGAGGATTTAGCGGCTGAATACGGCATTCCGTTAGTTCCACTCGCTGAAATTACGGCGATTGATTTAACGATTGACGGTGCGGATGAAGTAGACGGCGAGCTTCATTTGATTAAAGGCGGCGGCGGTGCGCTATTGCGGGAAAAAATTCTTGCTGCTCACAGCAAAACCTTTGTCGTAATCGTGGATGAGTCCAAAAAAGTAAGCCAGCTTGGACATTTTCCGCTTCCGGTGGAAGTTGTGCCCTTCGCCTCTAATTTGACGCTGCAAAAGCTGAGAGAGCTTGGCTGCACCGCCGAGCTGCGGGTATCGGCAGACGGAACCTTTGTAACGGATAACGGCAACTATATTGCTGACTGCCGTTTCGGAACGATTGCCTCGCCTTCGGAGCTGCATGAACAGCTGAATGCAATTCCTGGCGTAGTGGAAAATGGCTTGTTTATTTCGATGGCAGCCCAAGTGATTGTTGGCTTCGATACGGGGGAGACCGAGATTTTGGTTCCGGTTAAACGTTAATAAATTTATATGGGAATACCGCCTTGAAGGCGGTGTTCCTTTTTTTCTGTATAAAATTGGATCAATAAGGAAACCTATAAGCGCTATTATCGTTTAAATTAACGCTTTGGGTGGGATTTGAAATGGTTAAGGTACTTCATAAAGTAAGCTTCCTGCAAATATGCATGATTCTCATGATGACCGTTGGCTTAACGAATCATGTCGTTATGAATCCTTTAATTTTGGATGCTTCCGGCAGGGATGCATGGATTTCCGTCTTATTAACAGGCGTATTGTTTCTTCCATGGTGCATATTGCTGGTGCTATTTATGAAGAGATCGGGTCAACAGAAGCTGCACCCTTGGCTGGCATCCAAAACGAATCCGGTCATCGCTTGGCTGATGATCATTCCGCTCGGTCTGCAATTGCTTTTCATCGGGGGATTTACCTTAATTGATACGGTCCGATGGGCGACCACCAATTATATGCCCAGCACGCCAAGATCGGCTTTAATTATCACCCTCTGTCTAGTATGCTGCTATTTTGCAATATCCGGCATTCGCATGATAGCGATTGCTGCAGGGATTATGCTTCCCGTAGTCATTTTGCTGGGTTACTTTGTAGCCATAGCTAATACGCCGGAGAAAGATTATCGTCTTTTGCAGCCTGTCCTAGAAAATGGCTGGCAGCCCGCGATTCAAGGCATGATCTATGTCGGTGGCGGATTTGTAGAAATGATTATGCTTTTAGCTGTCCAGCACCGGATCAAGTCCCGCGTAAAGGCTTGGCGGATTAATTATTGGCGATTCTGCTATTCGGGCCGGCTTTGTGTCACCAAGCGTCGTCGTTGTGGGGGCGATTACGGCAGTTGCTGGAGCGACACTTGTCAATCAATCGTTAAGTACGACGGTAAGCGTCATCCGTTTTCTGTTGTTTGTAGCTGCTTCCCTATTGGGAATGTACGGATTCATATTAGGGATTGTCGTGCTTATCGGATATATGGGACGGCTCAGCTCTTTCGGGGTCCCGTACCTGTCGCCGTTTTCTCCTCCTATAATGAGGGAGCTTCTTACGGCTGCGCTTCGGCTGCCCTGGGTAAAGCAGAAACAAAGGCCGGAAACATTGCATACGGTTGATTCGGACAAGCAAGGGGAAGATTAGCATGAAAGTATGGATAAAATGGAGCCTGATCGCTAGTTTGCTGCTGCTGAGTCCAGGCTGCTTTGATTCAAAGCCGATTCAAAACATGGCTTATGTCACAGCTATCGGCCTGGATTATAAGGATGGGTTTTTTATATCTTACGCGCAGGTGCTTAACTTCTTAAATGTAGCCAAATCCGATAAAATGAAATAGGGAAAAACATACCGGTATGGATCGGCCGCGGCACAGGAAAGACGGTGACGGAATCGTTGTCCTCGCTGTCCGAAACTTCGCAGATTAGATTGTTTTGGGGACATGTCAAAGCGGTTGTGGTAGATGAGGAGCTTCTAAAATCACAAGCGATTGTTCGGCAAAGCTACGAAGCAATCAATCGTTACCGCGAAGTTCGTTACAATATATTGCTCTATTCAACAAAGACGCCGATCGTAGATATTTTTAAGCAAAAATCGATTTTGAATTTGCCTGTCTTGGATACCATTCTGGATATACCCGAGGATACCCATGCCCAGCGCTCCAACATTGATCCCCAATATGGCTTCAAATTTATTGCCGAATTTAATGAGCCGGGCAATACCGCCATCATTCCTACGATTGGCATAACGAAGGAGGTATGGAGGGAGGATGCCCGGAAAATGCCGATGTTTAAAATTACGGGCGCCTTTTTCATTCGGCAAAACGAGAATTTAAGCTGGTTTTCTGAAACAGAATTGCTCGGAAGAAGATGGGTGCAAAAAGGAAATAAGCGCTCCGTTCTGCTAATTGGCAATCGAGAAGCTCCGACCGCTACACTCGTCATTATTAAACCGAATTACCGGATACGGTATGTTAAGAACAGCAAGCCATTGCAGTTCAAGATTGAAATTAAGGCGAGAGCCTATGTGGAGGAAATGATTAAAGATGTTTCGGTGAAAGAGATGGAGGTTCTTGCAGCGAAGGCGATTCGCGATGAAATGATGGCTACCTATGAGAAAGGCCTTGTCACTCAAACCGATCTATTAAATTTATTTGCCGAGCTTTATCGCAGTGAACCCAAGCTGTGGCATCAGCTGCGTAATAGCAAACAGCTTCTACTAAACCAAAAAACATTGGGACAAATCGATGTGAAAGTAACGATTACCAATACTGGAAAATACAAAGGGAAGCTGTAACGTTTCCTAGCCAGCTAGAGGGGGCTGGCGGGTTTGGGAGCCTTGACGTATGCGGCCAAGAAGTGATATATTATGTCAGATTGCCTGAACGTGTAAATGAAAGGGATGTAAAATATATTGGCTACGAGCGAAGACATTACGAAACCGAAATTATTACCTACCAAAATTTTGAAATGTAAAAACCCCGAATGCAAAGCGTGGGTAAGAGATGAATTCGCCTCGGCAGAGCAAACCTGCCCGATATGCAAAGGACCGATGCTACGAAGCATGAAGCATTTGCCAGCCGTGCAGAACAAGCCAAAGCCGCAGCCTAGAAAACCGAAATCTGACTTTTAATTTCAATTTGAAAAAAAAACCGCCCGAACGGCTGCGTGATTTTAGCGCAGCCGTTCGGGCGTCTATTTGGAGGCGCTGCTAAGCATGACACAACACCATTATCCGTTTGATTTTGACCCGTCGCAGCCTTATATGCAGCAGGCAAGCGACTGGATCGCGGATGTTTTTTACGAGAAGCTTCCCGAAGCCGGGCTTGAGCTGCGAGATGAGCAAATTTATATGGCGTTTCAGCTGGAACGAGCTTATGCGGACAAGCAGACGATTTTCGCTGAGGCAGGCGTCGGCACAGGCAAAACTTTCGTTTATTTGCTTTATGCCATTAGCTACGCGCGTTATACTCGCAAGCCGGCTATTATTGCCTGCGCTGATGAATCGCTCATCGAGCAGTTGGTAAAGCCGGAAGGCGATATTGCCAAGCTGTCCCGCCATTTAGGACTGACCATCGACAGCAGATTGGGAAGATCGCCTGATCAGTATGTCTGCTTGAACAAGCTGGATGATGCAAGGGGCGACGCTCAATTAGAGGGCGCAGAGCATTTTGACGACATTTATCGCAGCTTGCCGGATTTTGTTCATAAGCCAGAAACGATGCAAAGCTTTTATCCTTATGGCAACCGCCGGGATTATCCGGAGCTCAGCGATGAAGTTTGGGACCATGTCGGTTGGGACGTCTTTCAGGACTGCATGGTATGCAGCCGCAGACATCGCTGCGGACAAACGCTGTCACGCGATCATTACCGCAAATCAACGGATTTAATTATTTGCTCGCATGACTTTTATATGGAGCATGTATGGACCTATGAAGCACGCAAACGCGAGGGACAACTTCCCTTGCTGCCGGAGCATAGCTCAGTTGTATTCGACGAAGGGCATTTGCTCGAAACGGCGGCGCAGCAGGCGCTAACGTATAAGCTCAACCATGCGGTATTTGAGAGCATTATTACGCGATTGCTGGAAGGGGAAATCCGCGAATCGCTGGCGCTGGCCATTGAGGATGCAATTGTGCAAAGCGAGCAGCTTTTTGAGCGTATCCAGCAAAGCAGCCGTGCTGTCGCAGCATCAGATCGCCGCGAGCTGCTGTGGGACAACACGCTTATACAGGAAGTAAACCGGCTGCATCAGCTGCTTGATCTCATCGAGGAGGAGCTTGTGTTCGAAAGCGGCTTGTTCACGCTTGATGAATATCAGCTCAAAATCGTCGAGGAGCATTTGGAGATGATTCAATATGCCCTTTCGCTGTTCCGCAAACCCGAAAAGCCGATTAGCTGGGTGATGGAGGACAAGTCGGGCATTTCTCTTGTCATTATGCCTAAGATGGTGAAGGAAGTGCTGGAGGAGCATGTGTTCTCTCGCAAAATGCCAATCGTCTTCTCATCGGCTACGCTGTCGGTAGACGGCTCCTTCGAATATACGATGGACAGCCTGGGCATTAAGCAGGCTGAGTCGTTCTCCGTTGCTTCGCCTTATGATTATGAGCATAAAATGCGGGTGCTTGCATCCGAGTCGGAAGCTTTGGATGAATTCGCGAACCAAATGCAGGCAACGGTAAAGCTGCTTGGGGAAGCGAAGGGCGGCACGCTCATTTTGTTCCCTTCTCGTGAGGAGCTTGCGCGCTTCAAGCAGGCGATGAATGATGAGCCGCTTGCACAGCAAAGACGTTTCCTTTATGAAGGAACGTCGGAGATTAGCCATTTGATTGGGGCATTCCAAGCCGATGAGACCAGCGTGCTGTGCGCGGTGACGCTGTGGGAGGGACTGGACATACCGGGGCCTTCTTTATCGCAGGTCATTGTATGGTCGCTGCCATTCCCGCCGAATGATCCGGTGTTTGCTGCAAGACGCGCCGATGCCCAGCTGCCTTTCGAGGAAGTGGATATGCCTTATATGCTGCTGAGGTTAAGACAAGGCATGGGACGTTTGATTCGCACGAGCAGCGATGAAGGAACGGTAGTCATTTTTGGCGAGGAAATGCGCCAGCCTGCTGTTAAAGAGCGTATTAGCGCCATAATGCCCAAAGGGGTTAAGCTGCTGGCTCTATAATGGTATAAAATTATAACAAGTTTATTTTCATACGACACCAGAGAGGAATTAAGCTTCAAATGAAAATGAATCAGAATCGTAACCGGCTCAGGCTGGCCTTGCTGCTCGGTTCTTTCTCGGCTCTGGGCCCGCTGACGATTGATATGTATTTGCCTTCGTTTCCACAAATAGCTGAGGATTTTGGTACGAAGGCTTCACTTGTGCAATTGAGCTTAACCGCCTGTTTAATCGGCCTTGGCCTCGGGCAGCTCGTCATGGGACCGATGAGTGACGTTCATGGCCGGCGCAAGCCGCTGCTGCTGTCCTTGGTCGTTTATTTAATTGCTTCGCTGGCCTGTGCGCTGGCACCGAATATTACTTTGTTTATCGTTGCCCGTTTTATACAAGGCTTTGCGGCCTCAGCAGGCATCGTTATTTCAAGGGCTATTGTCCGTGATCTATATAGCGGACATGAGCTGACCAAATATTTTGCACTTATTATGCTGGTTAACAATGTTATGCCTTTACTGGCACCTGTTGCGGGAAGCGGAATTATATCCTTCACCACTTGGATCGGCGTGTTTATCGTACTCGGGGCGATAGGCCTTGCTCTGGCGCTTATTGCAACGTGGCAGCTGGAGGAAACACTGCCACGCGAAAAGCGAATTTCGAGCAATTTCGGCGAGCTGCTGCGTAATTTCGGGCAGTTGCTTAAAGATCGCGAGTTCACCGGTTATGCGTTGACGCAAGGTCTGATGATCGGCGGTATTTTCGCTTATGTCTCAGGCACACCGTTTATTTATCAGCATATTTACGGCACCTCGCCGCAAGTATTTGCCTTTTTGTTCGGCACCAACGGTCTCAGCCTTATTTTGGGCTCGCAGATCGTCGGGCGCCTCAGCCATAAATGGACGGAGCAGCAATTTTTGCTACTCGGGCTGCTGCTCTCCGCGGCATCCAGCGTTTCATTGCTGATTGCGGTGCTTGTGGAGGGGCCGCTGTGGTCGCTAGTCGTTCCTTTATTTTTCTTTGTATGCTCAATCGGTATTACCGCTACCGCTTCGTTTTCGCTGGCTATGGAAAACCAAGCCCATATTGCCGGCAGTGCCTCGGCTTTGCTTGGCTTGCTGCCTTTTGTGCTTGGTGCTGTAGCGGCTCCGCTCGTTGGCATTGCCGGAGAGGAAACAGCTGTCCCGATGGGCGTCATTATTTTTACCGCCAGCATGCTCGGGATGGTTGCTTATTTCGGCCTCGTCCGCTCTAAGCAGCGTGCTTCTGGAAAATAAGCTAGAGTTGCAAACGTACGAGTGAAGCTAGATTAGCAAGCAACAATGAAATAAAGCAAGCCTTAATCATTAGGTACCTATAGTCAGACACTTTGAAAAAAAGTGGTCGGACTGTGGGTACTTTTTTTTTGAAATATAAGAAAGCATATGCTTACTTATATTTCTCGGACTGAAACGCGCTGCGCCGCCAGAAGACGGCGCCAGCCGTTTCACCTTGAAATATAGGAAAGGCTATTCTAACGCTATCCTTTCTCTATATTTCTCGGACTGAAACGCGCTGCGCCGCCAGAGGACGGCGCCAGCC